>JARIHA010000184.1 GCA_029288475.1 Candidatus Tayloriibacteriota bacterium
TGTCGTGGTGTCTCGTGGGCTCGGAGATGTGTATAAGAGACAGTCATCGGGGTGGACGCATCAAATCAAAATACACAGAACCAAATACCAATACAGACCGAAACGCAATCGCCAACGGCCACTACCAGCGTATCAGTAGCAATATCCAATTTCGCATTCAATCCAGCTACTACGACCGTAAGCGTTGGAACTACCGTTACCTGGACAAATATGGATAGCGTCTCACATACAGTCACTAGTACAGGAACGAGTGCAGGGCCTTCCAGCCCTGTACTCCAGCAAGGATCAATGTATAGCTATACCTTCACTACACCAGGTACCTATAATTACGCCTGCACCATACACCCATATATGAAGGGTACGGTGATTGTTCAATAATTAGAGAAGCTTGTTAAGCTCAGCCCTTGTTAAAGGACCGACTCCTCCCGTCTGCTCGAATGAATGTTTCGCCTGGAAAGCTTGTACTGCAGCTTTAGTAATTGAACCAAAGTATCCTGTTACACCAGCTTTAAAGTACCCGAGTTGCTTGAGTATTTGCTGTAATCGAGTTACATCCGTTAAAGTTGACCCCACTCCTAGATATCGAGTAAAGGTAAATTTTAGAGTAGTAGTAGCTTTAGTAGCAGTGGTGGTAGCGATAGGAACAAGTTTTATAGTCGTAGGGGTGGTAGCAGATGTAGCAATAATAGTACCATTACCTGCGCCACCACCCGAATGAGTATTTGTAGTAGCTACTGTAGTGCTATTGGTAGCAGGACTCGGGGTAGATGTAGTTGGAGAAGTGCCTCCACCTCCACTACCCGCCGGATTACCCACATTGTTTGTACCTGGAGTCACAACCGGAGGAACAACTGGCGGTGTAACCGGTGGTATGACTGGTGATACAACTGGTGGAATGACTGGGGTTACAACTGGAGTTGCTGCGCCTACCTTTTTAACGATCACGAACGTTCCAAACTGTGGAAGTGTAGAGATTGGCTTCGCAATTTCATTACCAATCGGTTTTGCAACACTATGGTCTGTGGCAAGCATAGAAATAGTGATCGGTGCGCCAGTATATGTTCCGGTTGTAATATCGTTGTAATAATCTTCAACGTTATGAACTTCATATTGATCTCCCACTTTAAGTCCTATAGTAGAAATATCTACTGTAATACTAGGAAGGTTCTGCCAGTTGTACGCAATAATATTTGCTCTTCCGATTTCATACTGATTTGGACGAACAGAGATGAAGTTTGTAGTAGGATGAGAAGACAAGAAAATATTAGTTGGATATGCACGCTGACAATCTGCAGGATAAATCGTACAAAGATATTGCGTACCTAGTCCGAAGGTATTTCCACTAAGAGTCATGGTTGAAACGCTGTTTGTAGATGCGAAGTACACACTCGTGCCGAAATAGTTATTTTTTACCAACCAATTAGTCAATCCAGTGTAATAGCCGAAGTTAGTATCTGATCCGGATCCCATCGTATCGTATACATAGTTGTTAGTAAAAACGAGATTCTTTGATTGAGCGCCTTCCACAGTACCAATCAGAATGTTCGCCTGATGATCTCTTGCTAAAATTCCATTTTCAAATGAAGCGTTTCCATCTACAGTAAGGTTGTCAGCAGTTGCTGAGTCTCCATAGAGCTGCATACCGAGACCAAAGTTTTTGAAGAAGAGGCTGTCAATCATAGTCTTGTGATATGGATCACTATTTTGTCCATAGATACCATGTCCATGTCCTCGATCGCCCCCCTGCCATCCATTGTAATATGAGAGAGAGCCGTACACATCTGAGTCCTCTGCAGTCTTATCAAGACCAATACCTCCGCCGATGTTGTCATGTACGATCATATTGATAAGCTTGATATTTGATGCATGAATGTCCAAACCGCTGACATTGAAGTCACTATATTTTCCATTATATTTGGCCCACCATGGTCCAATATTATTAATCATTGGAAAAGGACCATTTGCAGTTGTCGTTCTAAAAGGTGCTGGGAAAGACGGATCAGCGCTGGTAAAATCCTGAAGATTTTCCACCTCGATACCCTGATAATTTACCCAACCTCCAACAATCTGATAAAGGTTACCATCGATCGTCGCGCGAGCGCCTGGATAAGCACAGACTGAAATCGGTGATCCTGAAGCTCCAGAAAGAGTAGCGATATACTTTGTCGGCGCATTATTTTCATGATACGTACCGGCGAGAAGCCAGATGGTATCGCCAGGGTGAACCACCGAAGATGACTTTGACAAAGCACTTCCTAAATCCCAAGGACTTGCGATAGTACCGGCACCAGAAGATAATCCTGTCGGTGAAGCGTAAAAGTTTGTACCAAAACCGCAAGTAGAGAGGTTGGTGCCAGGATTGGCAGGAGGAGGGACGACAGTGACTGGCGGCGGTACCACTACTACTGCATTTACTGTGGCTGAACATGAAGCACTTACTGTCTGTCCTCCTGAAGAGGCAGTCACCGTAGCAGATTTTGTACCAGCAAGCGTATACGTCTTCTGTACAACAGCGGTAGCACCAGTAAGACTGTCTGTTCCATTCCAAGAGTATGCAACAGCAGTAGTTGCATTAGACACTTGAGCTGTCCAAGCTACCGGGCTACCAACTGAAAGAGTCGACGGATTAGCGCTACAACTTATTTGCAAAGGCAGGGCATTATTACCTGAACTAGTCGTCGGGGCTCCACTAGAAAGAGCACTTATCTCGGCTGGAGAAAGTACCCTATTATATATTCGAACTTCGTCTATTGAACCCTTAAAGTTTTGTATGGTTGCGGATTCATTTCCAATATCCAAGCCTGAAACTTGGTTTGGTGTAACAACAGTCGTTACAAGCTTCTGCACGCCGTCTACATACACAATCGTGCCATTAGGGACTCCGCTTTGAAAAGACATGGCTACGTAATGCCACGTATTATCAGCAAGGTTTACATTGGTAAAATTATCCGTAAAGCTTCCCCAATCATAAGTACCGACAAAATTATTATTTAAAATCAAGTCATACGCATCACGCTTTCCAATGATTGATCGATAACCTGAACCTGCATCTGAAGTTTTTATCCATGCACCAACAGTTCCCTTAGTAAGCTGCAGACTCGCGGGATTGCCCGCATCCACATATCCTGTCTGTCCATCAAGTGAAACAGCACTGCCAGACACTCCAGTAACAAGAGCGCCTGTACCGATCAACGTCGCTGCGTTTCCGTTACCTGATGAATCGGCAAGCGAATTACCGCTCCTTGAATCAAAATCCCAGTAGCCCACTAATCCAGATGTATTGGTAACTGGAGAAGTTGGATTGGTCACCACAGGAGCGCTTACATTCAGAGAACAGTTATTTGTAGCTGTAAGACCACCTGAAGTTACCGTGATAGTAGCAGTCTTTGTTCCAGCTGTAGCATAAGTATTTTGAAGAGTGGCACTGGAACCAGAAATACCGTCTGTTCCTGTCCATGAGTAAGCCACTGCTCCACTTGCATTTGAAACTTGAGATGACCAGGTCACCTGATCGCCCACATTTGGAGAGGAAGGTGAAGCGCTACAGGTAACTTGAGGTGGAGTTATTGTAGGCCCAGTAGTTACCGGAGGTAACGTATTTGCCAAAGCTTGAATTTCAGCAAGAGAAAGTACCCTATTGTATACTCGAGCTTCGTCTATTGAACCCTTAAAGTTTTGTATGGTTGCATATTGATTACCGATACTAAGATATGAAACTTGATTTGGTATAGTGATCGTAGTAACCAACTTTTGTACGCCGTCAACATAGAGAACGGTGCCATTCGCAACTCCGCTCACAAAAGTTACCGCTACATGATGCCATGTATTATCAGCTAAGTTGACCGTGCTGGTATGTTCAGTAAAATTAGACCAATCATAAACCATCAGCATATTATTGTTTAGAGATAGATTGTATGCATCACGTTTTCCAATAATCGTTCTATCGTTCGCGCCAGCATCTGAAGTCTTGATCCATGCAGAAAGAGTACCGTTGGCTATCTGCAGATTTTGAGCATTCCCCATGTTTACATAACCCGTTTGCCCATCAAGAGAAAGGGCACTGCCTGTTTTACCAGTGGTCCAGGTTGCTCCACCTGCAAAGGTACCGGAATTGCCGAGACCCGATGAATCAGCTGCACTTGTACCAGTACCCTCATCAAAGTTCCAGTACCCCACCATTCCTGCTGTAGGAAGACTTGTCTGCGCTTTAACCTTTGCAGAGTTTAAAAAAATACCGCCCACAAGGACAGCGAAAGCGGCTCCACCTAAAAGAACTGTGAATTTCAGCGAGCGCCCTTGTCTTATCTTTTTCAACTGATTCATATAAAAAAACACAAAAAAGTTAATAATAAAATTATAAACACCACATAAATTCATTTTATGCCTCAGCTTCGGGATTGCAATAAGAGTTGGGGATAAGTTTTTTTGAAGTTCCTTGCAATTATTCAGTATTTTTGAAACAAAAAATGCTCATGTATAGCTACATAAGCGTAATAGAACGAATAAACTAGTCCATTTTACTTACAATGCCTCTTATTTTCACCATAATTAGTATTCACAGAATATCCATTATTGTTATTCGTATTGCCTACCGTAACGTAGAGCGTGCCACACGGAGTAGTATTTTGGCAAATAGTGATATTAGTGGAACCATTTGTTCCGGCATAAACGATAAGAGTATTACCATTTATGCTGGCAGTAGCAACAGTAGGATTTGAGTTATAAGAAATATAGTAGCCGCCATTACCAGTAATGCCTATACTCTGGTTTTGACCAGAAGCGAGTGAAAGATTATTTTGACTGAAAGAAATACCTGAGGATTGATAAGGGTAAGAATAATAAGGTGGATTTGGATAATAAACAGGAAGTGTATTTGCTACTGGATTGATAGTTACAGTCAACGTACCACAAACCACAGTTGGTCCAGGTGAACATACAGTTACCCCTGAAGAACCGCCACTACTATTGTACAAGGCATTTATAGTAAGCTGGCCACCTACAAATGCCGTCTGAACAATGTTTGGATTTGAATTACTATATTCATAATAACTGCCGCTTCCCCCAGAAATCATTACCGTTATGCTTTGCCCCCCTGCGAGAATGATATTATTTTGGCTAAAAGAAATAGGAGAAGGCGTGTAAGTTTGTTGTGGGTATTGAGGGTATGTAGGGTACTGCTGATAACCTGATCCGTATGACTGCCCATAAGGATATGCCTGAGTTTGTTGAGGATATTGATTTTGCGGATACGAATTATTATTGTATGAATTGTAAGAATATGGGGCTGAATACTGGGATTGATAATTTGCCTGGTAATTGGATCCATAATTTTGATCCTGTCCCCCTGCATGAGCAGCGTCAAAAGGTAGTACCAAACCAGCTACGATAGCGGCTATCAAAACTCTTTTACAGCTCTTCATGCATTAAGTGACGGCAGACCGACACAATATTTACAGCCAGACTTTTGATTTTTTTATTTAACCAAACTTGTTTGCCCGAAGCCGGTTTTCTTTTGCAATTCTGCATTAAAAATTCTTTCTCTCAAACCTGAAGAGGAATAGTTGTGATTCCTGGTATTAAAATACATCTTTATTGGAAGATCGTAGCCAGTATATTTTCTGCCTTTCCAGTCAGCACCGATAATACGCACGTCTGGCTTTATTTTTAGAAGTAATTGATAAAGACTTTCTTCTGTATCGTAAATCACGATCTCATCAACATAACGACAGCCCTCAAGCTGAATTCGTCGTTCCTCTACAGTCTGCACTGGTCGGTTTTTTGCGGGTTCATTTGCATAATTAGCACCTTTGATATCGTTGCCTTTTTTTTCTTCATTACTATCCTTGCCATCTTTTTGCGGCCTATCAATAGTAGGGTCGGTCTGTAGACCCACGATCAAGTGATCGCATTGTTCCCTTGCCTCCTTAAGCATTAAGATATGCCCTGCGTGCATCACATCAAACGCCCCGAAAGTGATTCCAATTTTCATGCCATTCGTAATTAAAAAGTCTGATAAAAGCGGGCGAACATCCGCTTTCTTTGTAGACGATTATACCATACAAAATTTTCATGCTATCATGTGGGCAATTATTGTCATGTTTTTTTCTTTTATTTTAATTCTCAGCGCTTTTTTGCTCTCACCACTCTCTTCTGCGGCCGCAGTAGAGCAGATTTTTCCTATACCATCTCCGGCCATACCTCCAAAAACCATAGCTGCTTCAATAAGCATGCCAATTCCACCAACTCCCTTTCAACAGAAAGAAATTGCCCTAACTTTTGACGATGGGCCTTACGGAGAAGCAACACTCAGCATTCTCTCCACCCTCGAAAAGGAAAATGTGCCTGCAACTTTCTTCATGATTGGAAAAAACGCCGAAGAATATCCTGAAATTGTCAAAAAGATAGCCGCGGACGGCGATGTAATTGGCAATCAC
>JARIHA010000034.1 GCA_029288475.1 Candidatus Tayloriibacteriota bacterium
CCTTATCGTCGGCAGCGTCAGATGTGTATAAGAGACAGCCGGATTTCTGAGCCGGATTAAGGCTGATAAGTTAAGAGATACCTTCTTGACCCTTTTGGATCAATGAGGGCTGAGAATCCCATTTCAAATTCACCGCCTTTTTTATTCCACAGATAGGAGGCGGCGATACCAACGCAACTGCTAATCCAAGGTCCTTTAAGGGTCCAATCTTGCTTGCAGTGAGATACCTCAAGACGACAGCCCGCGATCAAGATTTTTTGTACGCCCAATCCTCTTAAAAATTCTCGGAACATTCTCCAGGCATCAGGACGGTTGAGGCCGGTCGGAGGCGTCGGATCGTTTTGCAGAGTTTTCACAAAATACACATCAGATCGTGGGGTACCATGGGGATTATTTTCAAACCAGTTTTGTAAGCTCTGCACAAACATTACTTCTTCCATGATAAGTATCGGGGGAGTATTTTCCTCGGGCAGGGAAAGTAGTTTTCCGAGCCCAACTTCGATCTCCACAAGTCTTCTGCAGTGAGGGTCGGCAAGGTAGTATTTTTCATTTCCTCTCCATTTTTCATACATGGGGTGAACAAATATCCTTATTAACCCTTTATTTCTATCGATTCTTTCTTTCAGTTTCCGCCTTTCCTCAAATGTGAGTTCAAGGAGATCAAGGCTTCGCGGGTTCAATTCGCTCACGGGACTCCTTTTTTGTTGTCTAAATGTTAAAGGTCGATGGTATTCTTGTGTTTTAAACTACACTAATAAATCGTTTTGTCAAATAAATGAGATTTTAATAATTGTTGAGTAATAAAAACCACCCCTTTTGATCTTGTGATCTTGGGGGTGGACTGATTTATGACTATTGTCTTAGGCTGTCTTAGGCCGCTTCTGCCACTTTTTGGTTTTCCGCAGCAGCCGGTGGATTGTCAGAAGGCGAGTTTCTTACCGCCATGTGCGCCCGGGTGAGCCTGCTCTTGATTTCAAGGATAGAGCTGTCCACCGTACTCAGCTGGGCAATGCGATTGCTCATCTCTTTGTCGCCCTGCTTATCCTTAGGAACTGAAGCGAGGACTTTTCCGATACTCACGTTGATTCGTTCGTTTCGCGCTGTCGGAGTACACCCGCATGAAATTTTCAGTGTTGTTTTAAGGTGGGTAATAAAAGGCCGTCTTTTAGACGGCTGTGGTTGGGAATTCGTTTAATTTTAAAGTCAGGAATTTTCAGCCGTTCAGTTCTTCCAGTGTATGCCCAAATTCGGCAGGGAATATGATCGCATTGCCTCTCAAACCCAAAGCTTCTCTCATCATAACTGCTATTCCAATGGCTTCTAAAAAATCTGCCGCTTTGAAACTGATCACTTCGGATGTACCAGCAATCTTACCTGCTACGGAACTCATGGCTTCAATGGATATTTCCTGACCCATTATTACAAGTATAAACGTTTTCATGCATTGTCCTTTCGTTTCTAAAATAGCACGATGGAAAAACGGTCACAAGCGGGACAATGGAGAAATTTGGTTAGTCAGAGTTAGCTGTATCCTCAATACTTTTAAGTTCTTCTCCAATAGCTAGTATTTGCTTATCAACAATTTCTTCATCAGATGAAAGTTTATCAATCATCTGATGAATTTTTGAAATTCTGTCTATTCTTTCAAAGTAAGCTTTCCACTCAGCGTCGGTTTCAGGTAATGTTGCGGATTTTATTTTATCTTCTTCTGAAAGTGCTTTAGATTTTTCATAAAGTCCTGTTATAAGCAAACTGATTTCAGTGTATTCGGCATTTTTTATTTCAAACCGTCTTTGTATTTCACGAGCCTTACTGAGCGTATCTTCAAGAAGAGATACCTCTCTTTGCAAAGCTTCTTTTTCTC
>JARIHA010000048.1 GCA_029288475.1 Candidatus Tayloriibacteriota bacterium
GAAGAGGAGGTATTTTACGAGCTTGTTGGAAATAGGAAAATTGAAGTATTCTCCATATTCATAGAAGGAGTAATTTATTGTTTCTGCTCCTGTTTCTTTTGCAAAGGCAAAAATACTGATGTAGTTCCAAAGCTGGTTAGCAAGTTCGCCTCCTCCATGTTTAAAGATAATTACTTTTTTCATAAAGGCAAACTAAAAGGTTATTTCTTCAAAATGTGTCTCAGGATGCCCCCAGTAGTTGCTTCTCTGAAGGTAAGGTATCTTTGTTTCACTCATCTTTCTTACGTCTGAAAGATATTTTTCTCGGGAGACTTCAGGGCGACCTGCTTTACCGATCTTATGGTTGATATGGAAAATTGGAAAAGGAATAACGTACTGAGTATAGTCGTGGCACGTTGCTACATGAAGGATGTAACTGTCCATGTATGAGCTTAGTGGTGTTTCATCATAGCCGCCGATCTTTTCCCAAGCATTCCGATGCATCAGGAGAAAATCTCCAGCGGCCACTTCGTGAATACTGGTCTGATCTTGCTCAACTTTTTTTCTTGTGTAGAAATTGAAGAGCGGGCAGATCATAAAGGAACGTAAAGTTCTGGTATGAATGAAAGCGGGGAACCATTCTGCCAAAGAGAGGTATACAGTGCTCTTCCTAAAAAGGATCTTGCTTACGCTTTTTTTCGAGATAGAAAGGATCTGTTCTGGGGTGAGTGTTTCTTCAAAATAAGGAACTGAAAGGTCATATCTGTCTGCGCGGTAAAAAGTTTCCTCTTGTAGTGTTCCAGAAGCGATGAATGCGACGATTTCATCGCTTAGAATGATGTCAGGATTCATGACAAGAATGTACTGACCTTGGGCCCGTCTGATGCCGATATTTTTTGCGATGTATTCAAGCAGGGGAATTCTCGTTTTGAATTGCTGATGATAACTCTCAGGTACCACAATCGTTTTGACGGTGAGAATATTTTTTTCAAGAGGGAATAGCTCTTTCCAAAGAGGGATTTTGCCTTTTACCGGATTGTATTCAACTAAGATGAGTTCAATAGAGAGAGCGTGCTTTTCCGCAAGATATTCTAGAGTACGGAGTGAGGTCTTGATGCGGTTGATAAGATTGCCTCCGTAATCATCATTTCGAGCCGTTATTACAACTGATAAGAATGGTTTTTCCATAAAGTATAGTATAGCAAATTATCTTATTTTTTTATCCGTGTTTGGATTTGAGAATAACGGGGATTTTGATTCGATACTCTCCATAAGTAGAGGGGTAGGTAGAACACGAAGCTCTTCTTGTAGGTCAGTGCCACTTGAAAATTAAAATCTCGATCAGCTCCTCTGCCGGTAAATGAAGGCCAGATTCTACTGCTCAGCGGGCGGAAGGATACTTTTTCAAGCACTAGTCTTTTAAAGAGCGGACTGTTTCCTGTGCCAGGGTAAGCGTCAAGACGTCTCATAAAAAGTTTGTTTATGATAGGGAGGGTCTTCCATTCAAAAGGAATGATGCTCGCGAGGGCTGGAATATACATGCATAGCCCTCTTGTTCTTTTTGCAAGAGTGGCAAGTTCTTCTGGGGTGCTGAATGGCAATGTTGTTTTGAATTTATCTAGATCAAGTTTTGTGCCGATCAATGTGTCATCAAACTTCTGCCAATCAAGACAGAGATGTATTGCACCATGTTTTTTTGCCAGCTCCAGTTGGGTTTCGATCCTGTTTATCAGAGAAGCATCATCAGCATCTTGAAAGGTGATCCATGAACCGGAGGCTTTTTCAAATCCATAATTGCGCGCAGAGTATCCTGCATTGATATTCCTACCTTTCTTATTTACCCGATGAGGGTCATTAAAAGGAAGCTTGTAATAAAAAATGGTCGGGTCATTTTTTATAATTCTATTAACAACTTCCTTCGTTGTATCACTACTATTGTCGTCTATGACAATGATTTCTGTATTCTTATAGGTCTGTTGTTGTATTGAAGAGATAGCGGTTTCAATGGTGCGAGCAGAATCATGGGCTGGGATAATGACTGAAATGAGCGGACGATTTTCTCTTTCTTCAATGATCTGACCGGCAAAACTTTCATATGCTTCTGTAAAATTTTCTTTGGTAAAAGTGCGCTGTGCATAATTCCATACAGCGATCGATTGTTTCTTTAGCTCTTCGGTAGAAAGTGCAGAAGTTTCGATGATGGCTTTTTTAATTTCTTCCATCGAGCAGTCTTTTAGAATCGTACCAAAATCCCTAATGTCTACTCCCGAATGTGTGCTTATAATGGGAATAAGCCCGGCATGAAGAGAGGTGATGACTGCTCCGCTTTGTCCTTCTGCACAGGAAGGATAGATCATGGCGATGCAGTTAGCAGCAATGTCTTTAAACCTTTTACCTGTTACATCTATTCTTCCTTCCAGGTGGATATTCGGAAGGGAGTAGAGTTCTTTTTTATATACTTCAGTGAAATCTTTTTCTGCTTCTACCGGCCCGCAAATAGTGAGGTGGAAGTTAGGCATGTCTTTGAAACACTCAAGCAGGAGATCGAGGCCTTTATGAACGGCACCTCCGCCACTCAGCCAAAGGAAATTTCTGCGGATCTTATCGAATTCTTTTTGCTCCGGTGAACTGAAAGTTACTACCGTAGAACCCGGAACAGAAATAATTTTTTTGTTTGTAGCAGGATAGGTAGCAAATGTATCGTTGTTGCCCAAACCTTCGAGGTAATCAGCAATTTCAAAACTCTTATTTTCCTCAAGCTGACGCCGAGGGGTAAGAGAAATTCCGCGCCTTTTTTCTACTGCGGCGATTCGTCCTTTCTCTGCCTCGTTTTGAAACTTCCAATGAGACGTAGCGATATGAAAAACTTTTATGCAGTCTTTGTTGAGAAAAGGGGCCAATCGCTCGAGATTTTTATCGATATCGATGAAAAAATCATACTGCTTTTTTGGCAGCCATGTTCTATTGTGGGCGTCGATCACGTCTACTTCGTAGCCTCGGTCAAGAAAGATCCTTGCTATCTCGTGGCACTCCCAATAATTAGAATGGCGGGTTGAGAGTGTTTCATTTGGCTTAAGGAGAAATGGTTCAAGAATATACGAAAGAAGTACTCGTCCGCGGCTTTTTCCGACCGGTTGAAGGGAGATAGAGCCGGTTAGTCGCTTTTGAATTTTTTTCTTATAAGCATCTCCGTAAAGAGACAGTGTTCCGTTCGATTTATTCATAGCTATTTTTATGTTCGCCAAGCCAGATCTCCAAGCAAAGAAGTATCCAAATCTTGTAGTGTTTCTTCGTATTATCTTTTTCGTAAAAGTCAGCGAGCAGGTTTTCAACATACTCTTCATTTAGGCCGATGGTGTTGTAGATAAGGCCATTTTTATTCGCGAGTTTTGCGTAAACTAATTTTTTAAATGAATCTTTTTTTAACCATTCCTTGACCGGAGCCCCGAAGCCTTGCTTACGTCGATACACAAATTCTTTTGGCATTATTTCGCTCAGTATATCTTTAAGAATGATCTTGCCGTTCTTTTTATCCACCTTGTATTCAAATGGCAGGTTAAATACAAATTCAGCTAGTTCGTAGTCGAGAAACGGACAGCGGACTTCAAGCGAATGCATCATTCCCATCATGTCCACTTTACTGAGCAGTTGTCCGGGTAGATAGACTGTAAGATCGAAGAGATTCATTTTGGTAAGAGGGTCGACTTGTGAGTCGTTGATCGCTTTCGGTACTATAAAGTCTATCGAAGGAAAATTTTCTTGAGGTGCTGTCTTCCAAAGCTGTTTCTTTTCTTTCTTGCTGAATATTTGCATGTTCTTTACATAATCCTTGAAGGGATCAGAAAAGATGCGATGAATAACCTGCTGATGTTTCTGAAGGTTCCAGTGTTTCCAGTACCAACCATAACCAAGGAAGAGTTCATCTGCACCGTCTCCGCTCAGGGCCACTTTTACTTTTGATTCTGCAAGTTGTGAAACAAGCCCTTGAGGAAAGAGGGAGGAGTCGCCGTTTGGCTCATCAAGGTAACGCAATGCTGATACGAGTTCTTGGGTGAGATCACTTTTTGCCTGAAGGGTGTAGTGATCGCTACCAATCTTTTCTGAGGCTTCCTTTGCAAAGGGCAGTTCATTTATGTAGCCTTCATACCCAACAGAAAATGTCTTGATCGGTTTTGAAAGAAAGGATTGCGCATAATAGGTGGCGAGGGTCGAATCAAGGCCGCCGCTCAAGAAGCTTCCGATCTCAACGTCTGCCGCCATCATTCTTTTCTCGACGGCCTTTACGATGAGTTCCTTGGTTTTTTTCTTTGCATCTTCGTACGAAATGTCCAAAGGTTTATATTCAAGTGACCAGTATCGCGAAGTTACCAATGTACCATTTTTATACACGCCGCTGTGCGCCGGTGGAAGGGTGTGAATATTGCTGTAGATCGTCCTGTTTGGCGGAATGTACATGAGGGAAAGATATGCATCCACTGCTTCCAGATCAAGTTTTCCTTTGATAAATCCTGAAGCAATGACAGACTTTATTTCTGAGGCAAAAATCATGCCTCTATCTTTATCAAACGCGTAGTAAAAAGGTTTTTTACCAAAACGATCACGCGCTACAAAAAGCTCTTTTTTCTCCGCATCCCAAAGAGCGAATGCAAACATACCGTCGAGATGTTTCGGACAGTCTGTGCCGTATTCGTTGTAGGCCTTGAGTATTACTTCCGTGTCAGAGTTGCTGGAAAAGTGGTGGCCTTTTGCTTCGAGTTCTTTGCGCAATGCCTGATAGTTATAGATCTCTCCATTGAAGGTGATGGCGCAGTCTCGCTGGTTATCTTTCTTTGGTTGATGTCCTCCAGGAGAGAGGTCGATGATCGCCAAACGGGCCTGTCCTAAGATGCAGGTAGGAAAGCTCATGGTGCCTTTGTCGTCGGGGCCTCGTCGAGCAAGACAGGCAAGCATCGCGTCAATTTTTCGCGGTTCGATCTTTTTTATCTCTTTTCCTGCGATTCCAATGATCCCGCACATAAATTATGAGAGCTTTTTAATGATAAATTCTATCTCTTTATCGGTCATTTCAGCATTGTTTGCAAAATAAAATCCCAAGTCGTTGACTTGCTTTGCATTTGGCAGGGAATAACTGCCGGGAACATATTTTTTATAGAATGGCTGTTCTGTCATGGAACCTCCCACAATTGGTCGGACTTCGATTCCTTCTTTATTGCAGATATCGATATATTTTTGCTGAATGGCTTTGTTACTGCATACAATAGGAAAGGCGAAATTTGAGTTTTTGCCCGTGAGAACTTTTATTTTCTGGAAATCTGGATTTTTTTCGTAAAGGGCTGATAGGCAAGTATAATTTTTCTCCCTTTTTCTTACGATCTCATCAAGATAGGCAAGTTGATAAATACCTAAGAAGCCTTGAATTTCGGTCGGTCGGATATTGTAGGCTAGATCGTAGAATGTGTATTTGTCATAAAAAGAAGGAACATGATATTTTTTTCTCAACATTATTTGGTCCTCTGTTGGCAAATGTCGATCCCACCCATGTGAACGCACCATTCTCAATTCTCTCGCTAGTTCTTTGTCGTCCGTGCATACCATTCCTCCTTCTATAGTCGACATATGATGTCCGACAAAAGTAGAAAAAGTTGAAGCATGCGAATAGTTCCCAAGTTTTACTCCTTTGTATTCTGAGCCGAGCGCTTCGCAATTATCTTCCAGAAAGAGAATGTTCTTTTCTTTGCAGAATTTTGCAATCTCATCAATATTGTCGCAAAAACCAAGTAGGTTGGTGATGAATAAAAGTGAGAATGGCTCGCGGTCGTAAGCTTCCTGTACTTTTTTTAGAGAAATATTGAGTGTCTCTAGTTCAATATCCACTGGAACGGGTTTGATGCCGAGCTGGATGAATGGCATGATATTGGTTGGCCAAGTAATGGCAGAGAAGGCAGCCTTATCGCCCACTTTTATTTTCCCCTGATTAATGAGTGCTTGAATAAGTGCCAAGTT
The DNA here is from genome assembly GCA_029288475.1 of Candidatus Tayloriibacteriota bacterium. Lineage (GTDB taxonomy): Bacteria > Patescibacteriota > Minisyncoccia > Phycocordibacterales > JARIHA01 > JARIHA01. The sequence goes on from JARIHA010000048.1 coordinate 5,983, forward strand.
TGCTGAACTTCCACTATTGAAGAAGACGCAGTATGCTCTTTTTTGCCATTTGGCGAATTTTTCCTCAAATTCAGCACATTGAGCTCCTAGACTGAGTTGTTTTGCATTCATGATGAACTCACACAACGCCTTTTTTGTTTCTTCTTCTCGGTAAAAACTATTTTTAGTTAGTTTTATCATTTTATTTCATTAGTTTAGCAATATCATTTGTCCAAGCGGCGAGAAGATCCAGCTCTTCTTTTGGTACCAATCCTTTTTGGTGTAAAGCTTCATACACCCTCATCAGGTTTTCAGGCATGGTTTTTTCTTTTGTTGCTGTCTCAGCGCTAATCTTTGCAATTTCTTCAGAATGAAGATAGATAAGAAGTTCTGCTTGGAAATCTTTGAGATAGTTGTGAGGGTTTCTTTCCTGCACTACTGTGGGAGGGGTGAATCCTAGAGTGAACCCGTCATTCCACATCAGCGGCTGGGCAATGAGTCCTCTTACGATATCGCTTTCTCTCGGGCTAATAAAGCCAGGTAAATAAAGAAGGGGAAAGGTTTCCTTTCGAAATGTAGTGCTTTGGCAGTTGAAAGGGCAAAGAGCTAAAGGTGAGAGTACTGTAGGTTCATTTTGATCGAAGTAGATCGGTTCGTTGTTTGTTAGGCGGTAAATAGCGTCTACATCTGTTTCCTTGTTTGCCAGGTGTTGCCAGATGCCGATGCTACCTTTTTGTTTTTCTGTAGATGGTTTGTTTTTTTCTAAGATTTTATCAAGCGGGTATCCTCTCGGCCAGACAAATTTATTGGTATAGTATTGGTAAATATTGACGAATCCTTTTTGTGAAATATGCGGATATTCAGCTTCAAAGGAAGGAATGGTCCATTCTGCGCCGATCGGGATATTGTCGTCATCCGCTTGGGTGATGATTTCTGCACCGTGCTCTATTGCATAAAGATAGCCGAGCATCACTCGGGCAGGGAGATTCCATGGTAAAAACTTAACTGTTTCGTAAGGCAGTTTTTCCTGATTTTCTGGAGAAAGGTAAATGACATTTTCATGCTTCCAGTCCTGTGGAGTTTTTTTGTCTCCAACCATTATTATTGTCCAATCCTTCATCGAAGCAAATCGAGCCACTGCTTCGCTGGGCGGAAAGATTGATGTCATTACAATATAGTTTTTGTTTTTTTTCATAAATTCTTTTATATTTTTATCCACCAGTCGGGCATAAGATCTTTTATATCAATAGGCTTGTTGAACCATTTCTTAGGAGCAACTACTGTCTGGTTTTTTCTTTCAGCAAGCCACGCGCCCCACCAGCCGAAGGTGCTGTTGGAAAGAATATGGTGCTTGCATAAGCTCATAAGGGTGATGTCTTCGTAGTTTTTTGATGCGCCTTGGCCGATGAATGTCATTGGGTAGTCAATTTTGAAATTTTCTTTAACCCACTCAATGCTATCTGAGAAAATAAAGAAATGTGGATTGGTCGCTTTTGAGGCAATTATTTTTACTGCTTCGTGATAGTACTCGATAGGGCAGATACCGTGAAATTTGCTTTGAACAGGATTATTTGCAAAATCTCCTCGGCGAATATGAAGACAGACCGGATTTTCCAGTAGTTTTATTTGATCGGCAATCTCCTTGCCTTCCTTGCCTAAGTTTACCTTAAGGGTGAATTCTTTTTTGAGTACATCCCGAATGTCTACAAAGTATTTTTCGCTCGCAAAATACCCATCGAGATATGCTCCGTCCTTGATGACATGAAGTTTGGGGTTGTATACAAAGGCGTCATCTTTTATGTAACGTCCAAAAGCTAAGAGTGCCTGATCAAGTTTAAGTTTCTTGATGATCTTTTTTACTGCTTCAGGTTGTCTTTCGATGAAGATGGGATATTTCTTATATTGGTTTATTTCTTCAGGTGTGGCAATGTCTTCGTTGATATTGAAATGCTGAAGGCTATAGTTGTGAGGTTCGTAAGTGGCGAAATCAGAAGTATCAAGCTTGAGGACGGTACCGCTTCGAAGCGCGATCGCTTTCGCGCTCGCGTATTGAAACAATTGATTTCCCAGTCCGCCTATGATTTTTATGATGATCATTGCATTATGTTATTACTTGAGTCTTCCACTGGCCGTTTATAGATAATATTGGCTTTGTTTTGTTCTTTACAAAATCTGGATCGTCAAATGAACTTACAATACGGAACTTAATGTCGTGTTGTTGGTCATAGGCAAAACCGGTAGTCTCGAGATTTACCTTGAAGAAGTAGGTGCCATGATTG
>JARIHA010000096.1 GCA_029288475.1 Candidatus Tayloriibacteriota bacterium
GAAAAACCTTCGTTCTGGTCCATTCAGAACTCCGACTCTTGTGTTTTGTGGGCGGAATGATCGGAGCCGTGGTTGGCTATTTCACTGGCAATGTTCTGGTGGGCGGTGCCGTAGGCGCTGTTGTAGGCGTTGCTCAGTATCGCCTGATCAGCTTGCCGTTTCAGTTGGTCAAAGTCAAAGCTCCTTAATTGTTCAACGGTTGGTTAAAATAATTATGAACGTTAAAAAGAGAATAACGATGGCTTTTATTGCTGTGGTGATTGGTGCATTCATTGCAGTTCTTATCGGGCAGTTCTGGCTCGTGGGAGGCATTCTCGGCGGCGGCACTATTTTTCTGATCACAAAATGATCCAAGCCGCTGGTTGGTATTTCACAACGCTCCACAGGGGGCGTTTTTTTATTACTCTATTCTAGCTTTCGCAGTTCAAACCCATCAACCGTATCCTTCACGCTGTATCCTTTCTTTTCGATCTTTCCGCGGAGTTCGTCTGCTTTCTTCCATTCTTTCTTACGGCGGCTTTGTTCGCGCTTTTCGGCGAGTGCGAGGACATCTGCAGGCACCTCATCTTCGTCTTTTTCCTGTTGTACAAGAAGCAGGTTTGATTGCTTATCAATATCAAGACCTAATACTCGATCAAACTCTATTATAGTTGCCAACTTATCCTTTGGGCTGACGGATGAATCACTGAGAAGTTTCCAAAGAATTGAAAGGGCGGCTGGAGTGTTGAGGTCGTCGTTGACTGCGGCCTTGAATTGCTCCATTGATTTGAAGTCCACTGTTTCGGGCTCGATGGTGCTTTCTTCCAGATGCTTTTTTAGCCGGCTTACTTGGGTAATGAGTTTGTGATAGGCGGAAGCTGAAGCCTTGAGTGCTTCAAAGCTAAAGTCGATAGGACTTCGGTAGGATGCACCGAGGAGCCAATAACGGTAGGCGAGGGGCGAGATTCCTTTTTCATTTAAGTCTGCTAGTCGTAGGAAGCCTGTAGCTGAAGACTTGGCCATTTTTTCTCCCTGTAGACGGATGAATTCATTATGGAGCCAATAACGGACAAATTGTTTTCCGGTAGCTGCTTCTGATTGCGCAATCTCATTATTGTGATGAATAGAAATATGATCGATTCCTCCAGTATGAAGATCAATGGTAGCGCCAAGGTTTGACATTGCCATGGCAGAACATTCTATATGCCAGCCAGGAAATCCCATTCCCCATGGGCTTTCCCAACCAAGGTTGGCATCGAATTTCCATAAGGCAAAATCTTGCTGATGTCTTTTTTCTGGATTGGTTGCAATACGTGCATGGGCATCTGTTTCTGCATTCTTTTCATCCGTAGGTGTCTGTCCGAGCTTTCCATATCCTTTAAATTTGCTCGTATCAAAATAGACACCGTCTGAGGTTTTATAGGTATAGTTTTTTCGTTCCAATTCCTCGATGATGGCAATTTGTTCGTCGATCGTTTCGCTGGCGCGAGGAAACACAATGTGCTTTGTGTCGATGTTGAGAGCTACAAGATCATCTTTGAACTTTTGCTCATAGAAAAGAGCAACTTCCTTCATTGCTTCGAGGGTTAGCGGCTTATGTTCACGACGCAAAGCTTTGGTCATTTTGTCTTCTCCTTCATCCGCGTCTGAAGCAAGGTGTCCAACGTCGGTAATGTTTATAACTTGCTTTACCTTGTAGCCATTAAATTCCAAGACACGGCGTAAGGTATCGGCAAAAACATATGAACGAAGGTTACCAATAGTGACATAGTTGTAGACGGTCGGTCCGCAGTTGTAGAGTCCTGCACGACCAGGCATAAGAGGTTTAAAAACTTCTTTTTTCTTGCTAAGGGTATTATGAAAAGAGAGCGGTCCTTTAAAGGAAGATTTCTTGCTTTCCGGATTTTCTGATCCGCCCTTTCCTCCGAAAGACATTTTTATAGACTGGTCTTTATTAGCCGCACTCATTGAATTAGGCGAATTTTCGTCTAAAAGTTGTGCGTTTGAGCTAAAAAGCTCTTTTAATTTTTCTCGAAGTTTTTTTAAAGCCATTTTTTGTGTTTGAAGAAGATAAGCAAAACGAACACGATCATAACTGCAATTCCAAGAATGATCCAGAAGTCATAAGGATGGCCGTAGATTGGATTCCATTGAGAGTTGATAGTAAGCAGGGATACTGCAAGGGAAATGGGGAAAGTAACGAACGCCAGCACGGTAAAGGTCTTCATAGTCTCGTCTTGTTTGGTAGTGAGAAGGGAATCGTTCGTTACGCGAAGTTCGGTAAGAAGCTCGCTCTGGCTTCGTACCGTATCGTGTATTTTGGTAAACTCATCAAGCAGTGATTTTACGTATTTACTGAAGCCTTTATCGTTGAAGAATTCATCACTTATGGATTCAAGGCCGGAGAGGATTTCCTTATGGTGAGAAATAGCAAGTTTAAAATCAAGGAGATTTCTGCTGGTATTGGAAAGTACGATGACCATTTCTTTTTCCCGATCTTCAAAAATATCCTTCTCAATTTCGCGCAATGAATCATCGAGAGATTCAAGTTCGTTGTTAAGGCCGGCGTAAATGCGCTTGAACATATAATAGAAAATGTATCCAGCGTGTTTGCCGATCGCGGCCTTGTCGAGGATAGTGTTTACTTCAAAAACACGTGAGAACTTGTGCAGTGGATCAATATTGTCGTAGTGGGTGGTTATTATAAAATTACATCCCAAGATAAAATCGATTTCCTGATTGACTTGGATGTTGTGAGAATGTTTAAGTGCAGGAACATGGAGAACAAAATAGATAAATCGCGGATAGATCTCTATCTTAGGTTTGATGCTTGGAGTGAGAAGTTCCTGTGCGATCAATGGATCGATCGCGTACTCATCCATTATGCTTTTTACTTCTTCGCGAGTGGGTGATTCGAGATCAATCCACGTTAATTCTTTGTAGCAATATTTGTTAATCATACGCACTCCATTATATAATACTACTATTATGAAGTCATTTTTTAAGAATCGAATTGTATTGCGTGTGGTGTCGCTTATCGTTGTCGTAACGATTTTTTTTACTGGCGTTTTTCTTGGCTATAACAATCGGCCGGGGATAGATAAAGTTACCGGCCTGATTAACAAACAGCCTGAAATAAATACGAATGATAAAGTGGACTTCAGTACCTTCTGGAACGCTTGGAACATTCTCAATGAAAAATATGTTGCTCCTGACTCCATTAATTCTCAGGATAAAGTTTGGGGTGCGATCGAAGGGTTAGCACAGTCATATGGCGATCCGTACACAGTATTCATGCCTCCTGTTGAAGCAAAGAGCTTTAATAGCCAGATCAGCGGTAATTTTGAAGGAATAGGAATGGAGCTCGATGTAAAAGATGGCAATCTTGTAGTCATTGCACC
>JARIHA010000060.1 GCA_029288475.1 Candidatus Tayloriibacteriota bacterium
GTGGGAATTTACCATAGACAAGGCGAGCGCACTTGTTCACCTACCTCTTGCTGTTACCGTGACAAAAATGATCGCCTATACCGGCATAACTGGATCTCAAGGAGGTGACTACACAACAGAAGTGCCTCCTACTCCCGCTGATAATGCCATTCTTTTTTCAACTACCAGAGCACTGTGGCCGCAAGAAGGACTCACTATAGCAGTGAGCTGGCCGAAGGGTTTTTTTACTGAGCCAACAAGTCAACAAAAATTTATTTACTTCCTCCAAGACAATATCGGAATACTTGCGGCACTTATATTCTTACTCTTGATCACTCTCTATTATCTTATTGTTTGGAAAAGACATGGGGTGGATCCTAAAAAAGGCACGGTGGTAGCTCAGTATGAAGCGCCCGAAGGTTTCTCGCCGGCGATGGTTCGCTATCATACCAAAATGGCATACGATAAAAAGGTGCTTACCTCTGCGATCTTGAGCATGGCCACAAAAGGTTACCTTACGATCAACCAGCCTAAAAGCGATTACACCCTCACCAAAACCGGAAAGAACGAAGAAAGCCTGAGCCCGGATGAAAAGATCGTAGCAACTGAACTTTTTAGCGGTCAAGACAGCATTGTACTCACCCAGTCAAACTACCAGACCATACAATCCGCAGAATCAAATCTTAAAAATAATTTAAAAGTTTTTGGCAGCAACTACTTTACCACCAATGTAACCTACACGATGATTGGAATAATCTTTTCGATCATCAGCATCGCAGTAATTTTATTTTTACTCAATTCTTCATCAACTACTGCAGGTATAGACATATCAACACTACTTCCTTTAGTGTTTATTGTCTTCTTCGTATTCATCGTTTTATCTGTATTTATTCGAGCAATAGTATCAGGCCAAGTAATGGCCATTGCAGGTTCTGTAATCTTTCTCGGTTTTTCTTCTCTTGTTTTTGGACCAGTCATAACAAGCTATCAAGGCCGACTGCCCACTCCCATAATTCTCATTGTGATAATCGTTTTTCTTCTTGGTGCTGTAAATATACTATTCTCCTATTTGTTAAAACAGCGAACCCCTGATGGGAGAAGGATACAAGATGAAATAGAAGGCTTTAAGCTTTTTCTATCCGTTACGGAGAAAGACAGGATGAATTTTCAAAATCCTCCGGAAAAAACGCCCGAGCTCTTTGAGAAGTTTCTCCCCTATGCCCTTGCACTTGGAGTAGAACAAAAATGGGCAGAACAATTTGCCAAAGTATTTGCTTCGATCATGGAAAAAACGGGCGGACAGGCACCTATGCCGATCTGGTATAACGGCATCTATTATCATACCTCTACAGTAGGCGCCTTTGCTTCACAATTCAATAGCTCATTTTCTGCCGCCATTTCCTCGGCAAGCATGTCTCCAGGATCAAGTTCAGGATTTGGCGGAGGTGGATCAGGTGGTGGCGGCGGGGGTGGAGGAGGAGGCGGGTGGTGATTTAAAAAAGGAGTACAGTAAAAAAAGATTTTTCTCAGCCCCAAGCTAAGAGTGAGGGCATCAAAAAATCTTTTTTTACTGTACTCCTTTTTTGCTAGACTGATTATCGATCCCACTTAAAACCGTTGCCGAAATGTCCGTACTTTGCGGTCTCTTTAAATTGCGGCTTTCTAAGATCAAGAAAATCAATGATCTTGCTTGGTCGTAGATCGTAGCCTTTTATTTCTTCCTGCACTCCATCAATAGTTACCACTGCCATGAGCGGCTGAGCTACACCTATAGCATAGGCAATATGGACGTACACCTCTTTTGCCTTTTTACTCTTTAAATAATCAACTGCGATCTTTCTCGCCATATATGCAGCGCTTCTATCTACCTTTGTAGCATCTTTTCCTGAGAACGCTCCCCCTCCAACTGGCACTGTCGGACCATAGTTGTCTACCGCCAGCTTTCTTCCCGTGAGACCCGTATCAGCCTGAAAACCTCCGATAGTCCAATCACCGTTTGGATTCTGTAGCCAGATCTTTTGCAAAGAGAGACCTTTTGCCAAATGAGGAGTGATAATCTTCTTTACCTGTTTTATAAACGCAGCTTGGTCCTTTGATTTTAGATCACACACTGACGTAAGCACAGAAATAACCTTGCCGTCTTTTGTAGTCACTTGAGCCTTACCGTCACGCTTTCCCATTGCCTGCACTAGTTTTCTTGAGAGAATCACTTCGAGCGGAAGCATTTCTTTGGTATCACTTACTGCATATCCTACCATGATACCCTGATCACCAGCACCATCGTTGTCTACCCCCTTTTTGATCTCTGGACTCTGCTCAACCACATTCACAGTGATACCTACTTCTTCTCCGTATCCACATTCCTTGTATACCTCTTTTGCAATTTTTCTAATATTTATATGTGCGTTGGTAGTGAGCTCTCCGGTAATAGTAATAAGGCCGTGTCCACCGAGCACTTCCACCGCTGATCGCGTATAGGGATCCTGCGCTAAGCACGCATCGAGAATTGCGTCTGATATTTGGTCACACACCTTGTCGGGGTGACCGACTGAAACTGCCTCTGCTGTTCGTATCATAGAGTTTTGTTTATCTATTAATAATAAAAACCTCTTCCGCCCGGAAGAGGTTTGGCAATTGACGAGAGCGCCTTATTCCTTGCGGAATCGGATGGAGCACCTTATGAATATTCACAGGTTGCTGGATGGGTCGTAAAGCCGAATCTCTACCCACCGCTCTTGATAAACGTTATGAGGTTGTAATTGAATTATATATAAACAAACGAATTGTACAAGTAACCTAAAAAAAGAGTATAGTATTCAGATGGAAAAAACGATTAGCGGAAAAGTCATAAAAGGCGATGGATATGGCCGAAAACTTGGCTTTCCTACCGCCAATCTCGATCGCCGTTCTTATCTGCGGTCAAAGCACAATTTTGACTTTGGTGTTTATGGCGGTCCAGCAACACGACAAAAAACAGGTCAGACGTATAGGGCGGCTATTGTGATCGGGCCGAACGATCGCCATGGACGGCCGAAGCTCGAAGCGCACTTGATAGACTTCAGCGGCAACCTCTATGGAGAAAAATTGGTTATAAAACTAGAAAAATTTATCAGGCCCTACAAAAATTTTGAGACAGAAAAAGAATTGATCGAGCAGATCGCAAAGGATGTTAAATTTATTACCAGTTATTAAATTTTATTACGTAGTCAAATGTTTACAGGAATCATAAAAGCAAAAAGCAGTGTAAAGAAAATTCAGCCACAGAACGACGGAGGTCTTTCAGTGCTTATTTCCCCTTCTCCATGGAGTGTGAAAGCTGGTGCAAGCATTTCGATAAATGGAGTATGCTCCACAGTAAAAAAAACTGCTGGAAAGGGTTCTCCATTATCTTTTGAATACATGCCTGAGACGCTTCAAAAATCAAACTTAGGAAATCTTGCTGCTGGAGACGAGGTCAATCTTGAACAGTCACTTAGGGCAAGCGATCGTTTGGACGGGCACATTGTTGTAGGACACGTCGATACTACCGCCGCCCTGCTTTCGATAGAAGAAGAAGGAAATGCAAAAGTATTGAAAATTAGCCCTAAACATCCTAAAGAATTCATGAAGTTTTTGGCACCAAAAGGATCTGTGGCCGTTGAAGGAATCAGCCTGACTGTAGTTGAGGTTGGCAAGGACTTTTTTACCGTTAAGGTTCTTCCGTATACTACGGAAGAAACAAATTTGAATGGAAAGAAAAAAGGAGCTATACTCAACATTGAATTTGATCTTCTGGCCAAATATCTGGAACGATTAACTAAATTTTAATTATGCGAATACAAAAAAAGACCGAGAACGTTTTTGATGCAAGTAAAATGCATGTGGGTATCGTACGAGCACGTTTTAACGAAGAAATAACTGACGCGCTTTTAAAAAATGCTCAAACTGCCTTAGCAGAATACGGGGTCAAAGAGAAAAATATTACGGTCATTGCTGTTCCCGGCTCAGTTGAGATTCCCTTCGCCTTGCAAGTATTGGCAAAAACAAAAAAATACGACTGCCTTATCGCGCTTGGTTCCGTTATTCGCGGCGAAACACCTCATTTTGACTATGTCTGCAAAATGGCACAAGAAGGAGTCTTGCGCGTCAGCCTCGACTTCCATATTCCAATAGGTTTTGGACTGATCACTGCAAACACTCCTGCGCAAGCAACTGCCCGTATTGATTTTGGCAGAGACGCAGCTCTTGCCGCCCTTAAACTCGCGAATATAAAAATCTAACTCTTTTACTGATTCTTTGGTCCGGCAATAGGTAAAAACACATAGAAAGTAGTGCCGTCTTTTTCATTGCTTATGAACCAGATCTTTCCTTCGTGTCTTTCTACAATTTGTTTGCAAGCATATAAGCCCAATCCTGAACCATTTGGATTTATTCGTATGCCGTTTTCTGCACGAAAGAATTTTTCAAATACCTGACCCTGCTGTTCTTTTGGAATACCGACACCGCTGTCATCAATCGAAACTTTCAAAAACTCTCCTTCAACTTGCGTGGTAAGAGTAATATCTCCTCCAGCCAAAGTGTATCGCAAGGCATTACTGATCAAGTGTTTGAATAAGATCAAGAGTCTTTTTTCATCTGCAACAATGACTGGGCATGTATCCATCTTTAGATGAACATGCATATTCTTTTTCTGTATATCAGACTTCATTTCGTTCACGATCAAATCAATAAGCAGGCAAAGACTAGTGGATGCGAAAGTATAGGGTTCTTTTTCTGCCTGCTCTGCATTACTCGAAAGAAAACTATTTACTAGGTCGATACTCTGCTTAATACATTCGTTTGCCTGTGAAGCAAGCCCTGCCAAATCCGCATCATCTTTATACTCATGGGCAATAATAGCTTCCATATTCCACCGAGCAGAAGAAAGAGGAGTTCTCAATTGATGTGCTGCCACAGTAAGAAAGTTATCCTTTACCGTATCAAGATTTTGAACCTGCTGTGAGGCTCTTATTAATTCCATATCTTTTGCAGTAAGCGCCTTTACTGCTTCCTTCTGCTGATTTTGAGCATTCTCAAGGGCAGTATAAAGATTTGCATTCTGGATATTGAGAGTGTCTATTACCTTTTTCAGATCTTTTTTTCTAGCGAAATTGAACATTCTTTTATTTTATCCTAGCATGAGCCAAACTGCTAGCAAACTAAGTGAATTCTTGCAATCTCAGTCAGAAATGGATAGAGTTCATCCTAGTAAATGTGGTTCTTTAACATAAGGAACCAAAACCTTTCCACCTCACAATCCATTAAACTATGACTGCTTATACCGGCAATATTTCCTCACCAAAAGCAAGAACGTTCACTAAGTTTTTCTACACCCACGGTCACGCCCGTAATCGTATACGTGATTCTCGAATGCACATGGCAGTGAGCACCACTGGGTGGTACGCCCAGCATGAGCTATGGATGCCGAACACCGACAATCCTGGGCCTATCGAGACAATTAAAGAATTCCTTCTCTACCGTACAGCACTTGAGTCGCATACCACAATTAAGGACAGCAGACCTGCAATGAGGCACAGCATCGCGTTGAAGCTGACAAAAAGGACCACCAAGGAGACACTGGTCGCTTTTAAAGCAGCCGGTGGCAAGGCCGTCAAAGTTTATCCGGAAGGTGTCACCACCAATTCGGGAGACGGGTGGACTTCAATTCGAGAACTTTATCCACAAATTACGTGGTGTGCGGAACTCGATATAATGATCTGCTGGCACGGCGAGCAGCCTGGCAAAGAAATTGATACCTATGCGCGCGAGCTCGTCTTCATGGGAAATTTTCGTCAAGTGGTCCAGGATTTTCCTGGCGCCCGTTTCAACGTCGAGCATATCTCACGAGCTGAAACCTTGCACATTGTCGGCGAAATGCCGCCCTGCGTTACAGGTGGCATAACCATTCATCACCCCATAATCACCCGAAACGATGTTCTCGAGTGTGAGACGGGTGGTAGAACCGGCCTTAATCCTCACAATCACTGCCGCCCGCCGGCACAAAGCTTCCGCCATCGAGATGCCATCCTCAAGGTCGTATTGAACGCAAATGAATCGCAGTACAGCAAATTCCACCTTGGTCCTGACTCAGCGCCACACAACGAAGGTCAAAAACTATGTGACTGCGGCTGTGCAGGAGTCTGTAGTTCGCCGGTAGCCGGTCCTGTGCTGGTTGGTCTCTATGAAAAACATGGCCGACTCGACCATCCAGCGTTTAGGGCGTTCACCGTAGACAATGGCGCTCGAGTATACAAAACTGAAGTCGATGAAACTCAGACGTTTGAGTTGGAAAAAGGAGAATGGATCGTACTCTCCCACTATGGAGGGGTTGTACCATTTCTTGCTGGACAAACCCTGACATGGAGGCCAACTGAACCTGCGGCACTCAAACCTTTTTTCTTATAAACCAACCGTAAGTGGGTTCCTTTAGCTAATATCACAC
>JARIHA010000088.1 GCA_029288475.1 Candidatus Tayloriibacteriota bacterium
CAAAAGTCATAATCGGTAATAACAAAGCGTTAGCAAGCAAGGCTCCAGCGATTGACAATACGAAGAAAAGCGCAATCAGTCTTTACGCTCCATATGCCCCAACAAAGTTGGTGGTTAATGACAATGCAGGTCAGTACCACGCAGAAACTCAGTATCAACCAGACCTAGGCTTGATGTTTCAACATGACTTTAATTCAGTCCGTGGAACTCTTGGCGCTAGTGTAAAAGGCACAGCTCTTTTCGGTATCGGTTACGGATTTTAATTAAACCTTCCAGGTGTTTGAGCTTTAGACACTCGTCTTCAATTTAGCGTAAAATGCTAAATATTTTCATAGCTCAAACTGGTAAACCACCTCATTCTCAGTAGTTAGATATGGCATTCCGGTTGCACCTCTTTCTGGGAAAGAGGGAGCTCCCATGGCCAAGCCGGTTTATCGACAGTCAATGATCAAAGAATATCGTAAGTGCCCTAAGTGCTGTGAGCGTAGATACGTTAAGGGATTCGTACAGCCTCCAAATTACAAAATGACAATGGGATCATCTTTAGATGCTGTGCTGAATGAGGCACTTGAGAGGAAAATTAAAGGTGAACCCCTAATGTCATTAGGAGAAGCCAGCGATTTAGCAGCAGAGGAGATGAGTCGACGAAGGATCGAAACCGCCTGGGAAGGCGAGGATTTCAATCTCTGTCGAGATCATACAATCAAAGCCGCGAGTCAGGTTATCGCTAATGTTGTTCCAAAAATCGATCCCCTCTATACTCAGCTCGACGTTCTTGTCGAAACGAATCTCCCATTCAACATTTCAAGCACTATCGACGTCTTAGATAAGGCCCACAGAGTTCGAGACCTTAAGTTCACCACAGCTCGTGGTAAGCAGTTTTACCAGGTCAATGACGATATCCAGTCAGCCTGCTATACGATCGCGGTTGAGGCCTTAACTGGCATTCGTCCAAAATCATTTGTTTTCGACCTAGTTGTTCGGTCAGAAGCTAAAAGCGGAGGAATCACTTATTCACCTGTCGAAGGCACGGTAACCGAAGAAGACATTTTTGATTTTTGGGAAGCTGCCCAAGATCTTCATAATTCAATGGTGTCAGGCGTTTTTCCTAGGACAGATTCTCATCTTTGCGAGTGTCGCAAATATAGACAGAAAATTGCATAGCAAATTGTGCTAAAGAATAATTTAGCAAATCCCGATAAGGAGACATGATGAATAAACTAGAAGCACTTTGCGCGCCCTTTGCAAACGAAGACCTTGAATGGCGTTACTGGAGCTATGATCAGGTTTCTCGAAATGATAATCATCGAATCGTCCCTCATGTAATGGCCATGGCCGTTAGAAAACGTCTTGATGAAGTTCTTGGTCCGGCAAATTGGAAGCAAGAATGTCAGGCAGGTTCAACCGCAATCGTCTGCACACTTTCAGTTCGTGTCGATGGAGAATGGATCATTCGCTCCAACACTGCAGAGTCTTCGGCCAATACGGCTCTTTGCAGAGCTGCTGCTGATCTTGGGATCGGTCGTTATTTATATG
>JARIHA010000093.1 GCA_029288475.1 Candidatus Tayloriibacteriota bacterium
GGCTTGAAGAATCAGTTGAGATTGTCAATGATCCTGAACCTACTGTCATAACTGGACCAGTGTTGCTTCCTGGAACTGATGCTGTAACTGAGTTTGAAGAAGTTACTCCAGTAACTGTTGGAGGCGTTGTTGAAACACCCCACTGATAGGTACCTGAAGCGCTTCCTGAAACGTTACACTGAAGTGCCAATGTAAGAACTGTTCCCTTTGGAACTGTCAAAGCATTGTCAAATGTGAATGTCTGGTCGCCAGTAACTGTTGGATTGATAACATTCGTTGTATTCAACGCTGTTGTACCATTCCATACCTGACAGTTTGTAAGGTTAGTTACTGTTCCTGTACCAGTAAGATTCAACTTAAGCTGTGAAAGACGTACGTCCTCACCAGACTGAGTTGCATCGAGCTGGAAGTTTGCGAAGACCTTTGAACCACCAGCTACGATATTCTGGCTAGTAGGACTTGTTGAAACGTTTACTGCCAATGAAGCTGACTTAACTGTCATTGGGTTCATCGTAAAGTTACTGTTAGTAAGTGCAATTGTGTTTCCTGAGATCTGACCTGTGATGTTGTTCCAATCAGATGAAGAAGGGTTTGTACTTGCTGTGATAACCGCACCGTTTGCAGCTGATGAAGGAATTGTTCCCTTCAATGTGTAAGTTCGAGGACCAACTGGGAACGTAACAGTGTTTGAGAATGTTACTTTTTGTGTTCCTGCTGATGCGCTATCTACTACTGCATCGAATGGACCTGCTACGACTGCACCGTTTTGATCAACCAAACTGATGTTTGTAAGAAGACCATTTAGATTAGCTGTTGTTGTAGCGAAGTGGTAAACCATTGACTGAACTGAAATTGGCTCTCCCTTGAGGTTGATGTCAAATCCTCCCAAAGGCTGATTTGGCACGTTAACCGCAACGTTCTGAGCTGGAACTGAAGCTGACTTTGAAATCGTCGTTACTGTACCTGCATTAACAGTGATAACTGCACCCTTGAAGAAAGGAGTACCGGTTGTGTAACCAGAGATACCGCTTCCGATCAAAGTAGCTACTGCTGTCGTGCTTGAAGGTGTTGGAACGATTCCGTATCCGAAGGTTACTCCAGAAAGGTAGATGTCAGTGTTCTTGTAAAGATCAAACTCAACTGTTCGTCCAGCTGCGCCTGTTCCTACAATGTCTCCCTGAACATATACATCCTTTGAGAATCCCTTATCGATAAGAATTCCTGTTCCGAAGTTTGATGTGAAGTACTTACCGTCAGCTGAAACTGTTGTTGGGTATGCAACTCCGTCAACGTAAGTTACTACGTTAGCCAAATCGCTTGATCCTGCTGAACCTGTCTGGTTCCATCGGATTGACCACAACTTAACTTGTTCTGCTGAACCAGCCTGTACTCGAACGCCTGCAAATCGATATCCAGTTGTTCCAATGTTCTGACTTGTGTTTGAACTTGGATCAAATGAAGATGATTGCATTGTCGCTGTTCCCAACAACAATGAACCGTTGATTGTTTGCATTGCGCCTGTGATTCCGTTTGATGGAACACCCACTACAGTAGCTCCAGTTGTATTTACGCCTATTACTGTGAGTCCGATAACTTCACCTGCGTAGTTAGCTAGAGTTGCCTGTGTTTGCATGTTTCCAGCAACTGTTACAGTCACTGATGTACCTGCCTTAACTGTAAATGTATCACCTACTGTTGTCTGATGATTTGAGTTCAAAGTCTTAGCAATACCAATTTGGTTGCCGTTTGAATCCAAGAGGACGATTCCAGAAAATACTGCATCGTCTCCTAGACCTGTCTTTTGAACCTGAACACCTGTAACTGTTACATCAGATGCTCCTGCTGTAAGAGTAAGGTTTGTGAATGGTACTCGTGCCGCTCCTCCTGGTGCCAAAGAGTTGATTGGCTGTGCTGTTGAGCTGACAGTCAATGTTCCTGCTGCTGTTGGAGTTGGAGTTGGGTTAGGAGTTGGATTTGGGTTTGAACCAACTGGTGTACTCATGGCATTCAACACACCTCGTGTGATAGGGCCAACGAATCCTGAAGTTGGGACAATTCCATGAAGTGTCTGGAAAGCAACAACTGCTGCCTTTGTCTTTGCACCGAAGTACATTGACTCCATTCCTGGTGAACCTGCTCCTGAAACTGAGACCTGAGTCGCAGCGTTCATGTTGAGCACTTTCTGGAGGTTCATAACATCTTGTGATGTCATACCTACCTGAAGGTTCGTATTGAACTGATATGAAGATGTCATTGATGTGCCTGATTGAGCCATCAATGCTGCAAGCTGAGCTTGCAATGCCGCGATCTGCGCTGCGTTAGAAGTTTGAGCTTGTGCTGGAGTAACTACTCCACCGAAAACAAAACTCAATGCTACTGCTGCTCCGAGCAAACCTGCGACAATTTTACTTGCCTTAGATTTTATTGTCATAATAACTTTTTTAATCGTAAATTATTTTCGCTTATTAATAATTATGAATTTGCGAAAATAATTTATATAACGATTGCATTCATTTCGACTAAAAATGAACACGTTCGTCTCTAAAACCGCTTTTGAATTAAACCTCTCTACTTTATCTTAAAGTAGTCTCAGTTTAATTTTCTTTATACTAACTTCACTCAGACTCATATGGTATCGACACAAGCCTAAATGAATTAGTTGGTATGGATAGTCCGCGTTTCTTTCGTTGATCTAACAAAAAGGAAAAAGGAATTTCGGAAGACTATATCTATCTGTCGCCTATAAAATTTTCAACGTTCTTATTCGGTCTTCAGTACGCTCCTGAAGTTTCTGAAATAGATAATTTTAAAGAAAAATATTCATTTAAAACTATCAAGAGATAGTATAATATCTCTTACTCAAAAAATCCATGTGGATAACTTATTAGCCCATAATTTAAGGTTTTAAAAGCCTCAAATTATGGGGAAAAACTACAAATTATCCATCCCCCCTATTTTACACGCTAGAGCTAATAAGTCAATCAAATACAGGTGATTACTGCTGAATGCACGATTTTTCTAAATGGTAAAAAATAAGCCTAAAAGACACCCTAAATTTAACCTTAAAAGAACGGTGGGCTACACCCTGCTGTACCGGCTCCATCGACGTTCACCTTCCTTCTTTAAGACACCCTCTTTTACCATACTCAGAAGCTGTCGTTGAATTGTCTTTTCACTGCAGTCGGTTATAAGCCCGATAAGCTCATTCACGCCTATATTTTGTGATTTTGTTAAAATATCAAGAATAATTTTTCTCCTCTCTTCACCCTTGTCCTTGACTAAATCAGCTGAAATTTTCTGAGATTTTTTTTGTGTCACTGCACCAGCCGGTAACCTTGTTTTAAAGGACATATCTTCATGTCTTTTATAATGTCCTTTATGAGCATCGCCCACACTCGGGAGACTTCCTACCAATGATGAATTATTATTTGAAGCAATTGAATTCTCAGAAGAAGGAGTGTCAAAAAATTCGTCCGACAGGATGAGTGATTGAGCAACACCTTCACCCTCAACCTGCTCCTCTATCAAGACAAAAAGTGACGTTACCTCCCTTTTCATAATAGTCGCATTCATTTCGGAAACAATGTGAGACTGGTGAGCGATATCAAAAAGAGAAAGGATCTCGCTTATTAAGCCTAAAACTTTCCCACTCTGTTTCCTGTCTGAAAGCTGGAAATGGTAGAGGGTTAATATGTCCGATAGAAGGTCCAGACTCCTTTTCCTCAAGTGCCACTTTATAGTGTCCTCGTCCTTTATATGATTAGTGACCAAATGCACCGCAGTGACTATTTTTTCTGTCTTTTTATAAAGAAAAAGGAAATAAGCATTATCATCAAAAACAGAGTGCATAGGATTCTTATTATTTTTTTTGTCCATGAAATGTCTTTTTACCTGACTTATAAAAATATATGCTGTCCTTTATAATTCTTAGCGAGAAAAACTGTCTTTTACTAAATAATATTGTGTCCATTATATATGGGACAAATGCAAAGCGCAAGAAAAAAACGCCTGATTTTATGGCTTTATTCATCCGTGTTATCATTAGCATGTTTACTACTTCATTTATATTTCAATAATGGCCAGAAAAAAAGAAAGTGAGAAGAAAGGAAAGGAAACGAAGCGTTTATTCGAACACACCAAACAAGAAACACTCCAGGGCGTCTTCTCTGTTATCTTCTTTGTAGTCGGTATATTTTTTGTTCTCGCCTCATTCGGAAAAGCAGGCATTGTCGGAGAAAAACTATATTATTTTTTTAAGCTACTTTTTGGCGTGGGCTATTTTCTTCTTCCTCTTTTCTTCTTCATCCTCTGTCTTTCTTTCATCCTTAATATCAAACAACACTTCACTACAGGAAAAATCATTAGTGCCCTGGTGGGACTTCTTTCTGGTCTCGGAATTGTCGACCTTATTCTCAAAGATCAGGGTGGTGTAGGAGGTGGCACTATTGGACATCTCATCTCATTTCCACTGCTTAAATTATTCGCCTTCCCGGTAAGTTTAGTGATCCTTTTTGGTGTTCTTATTATCTCATTACTTCTTACCTTTGATGTACGAATTGATTCTCTGATTCTTACACTATGGAGAGCTATTTTTTCACGAAAAGAAAAAGAGGAGATGAATGAAGAACCTGAAGAGGAAGAAGAGTTCGAGGAAGAAAAAGAGATCGTCATCCCAGCTGAACTTCTACGAGATGACCCACCTGCTGACGAAGAAAAAGAAAACGAAAAAAAGATAGAAAAGGACGATACAAAGAAAGCGGCAAAATTGAAACCATTGAAAGAAAGTGACCAGGTGATCGAAGAATTCATCCCTCAGCCAAAGCCGCTTTTTAGAAGAAATGAAAACTATATCCCCCTTCCTCTTTCCCTACTCGAACTTGATAAAGGAAAGCCCGGTGTCGGCGATATCAAAGCCAATGCAAATATTATAAAAAGAACCCTTCAGAATTTCGGCATCAATGTAGAAATGGACGAGGTCACTATCGGCCCATCCGTAACTCGTTATGCTCTGAAACCAGCTGAAGGAGTAAAGCTCGCCCGCATTGTAGCTCTCCAGAACGACCTCTCTCTTGCACTAGCTGCCCACCCAATTCGAATCGAAGCTCCAATTCCTGGAAAATCTCTCGTAGGAATTGAAATTCCAAACAATACCAAGACCACCGTCGGACTCGGTACCCTTCTCGCTTCTCCTGAATACCAGCAATCAGAGAAACCCCTCTATATCGCTCTTGGAAAAGCAATCTCAGGAAAATCTATATTCGCCAATGTTGCAAAAATGCCACACCTTCTTATCGCGGGCGCTACTGGCTCTGGTAAGTCAGTTACCATCCACTCACTCATCACCTCTCTCCTTTATAGAAACTCTCCTCAAAACCTCAAATTCATTATGATCGACCCGAAGCGAGTTGAACTTACGCTCTACAATAAGATTCCCCACCGTCTCACTCCTGTTATCACAGAAGCAAAGAAAGCGATCCTTTCACTTAAGTGGGCAGCAAAAGAAATGGACCGACGCTATGACATTCTGGAAAGTGTTTCCGTACGAGACATTGATTCATACCATAAGACTGTTTTGGAACCAGCCTTGAAGAAGATAGAGGGCAAAAAAGATGATGAATTGGAGCCAGGAACCAAAATTCCTGACCCAATGCCCTATATCGTTATCGTCATCGACGAATTGGCAGATATTATGCAGACCTATCCTCGAGAACTTGAATCGGCTATCGTTCGACTGGCACAAATGAGTCGTGCAGTTGGTATTCATCTTATGCTTTCGACACAAAGACCATCAGTGAACGTTATCACCGGTCTCATCAAGGCTAATATTCCATCAAGAATTGCCCTCCAAGTAGCTTCTCAAATTGATTCTCGTACAATTCTCGATACTTCCGGTGCAGAAAAACTGCTCGGTGCCGGAGACATGCTCTATCTCGGTGGAGAAATGTCAAAACCCCTTCGTATTCAGTGTCCATATGTGTCTGAGAACGAACTAAAGAAAGTGGTAAAATTCCTCACTGAAAATTATGAAGGAGAAATGCCGAGCGATATCACCCTTTCGGCAGACAAGGAAAAAAACTCTATCTTTGAAGCAAGCCTCGACAATGACTCGCTTGAAGATGATGATGAACTTTACGAAGAAGCTAGAGAAATCATTGTGGAAGCAGGCAAAGCATCCACCTCTTATATTCAAAGAAAACTCCGCGTAGGATACGCGCGAGCCGCTCGATTGATGGATATTCTTGAAGAACGAGGAGTGATCGGCCCTGCGGATGGATCAAAACCTCGCTCAGTGATAGGACAAGAGATGCAGGAAGCTCAAGATGCACCACCCGGAGAGATATAATTCTAAAATTTATTTAGTACTGAAATGAAGAAAAGCATACGATTCTGGATTCGAACAGCCGCACTAGTGATACTTTTTGGTATTATTGCCGGATACACCTATTATCGTACTCGTGACCTTATCAACGGCCCCATCATTACCCTATCTTCTCCTCAAAACGCCTCTACCGTTCATAATTCTGAGCTCACCGTATCAGGCACTGTCAAGAATGCCGTTGACGTAAGTCTTGACGATCGAAAGATATTTCTCGATGAAGAAGGCCGTTTCTCGGAAAAATTGCTCCTCGCCAATGGGTATACTATAATTAGCCTTAAAGCGCAGGATCGATTCAATCGTTCAGTTGAGAAAAAACTGGAAGTAGTATTTAACAGCATTTAATTGGATAAACCCATGTCACCTAAAAAATCAGCGACAAAAGAAATGCCGAAGGCCGCAAAACCAATTGAGGCAGAAAAAGAAACTGGCCCTATGTCAGATTCTACAGACATAGAGATGGAAGACGCGAAAGAAAGCAAGAAAGGAAAAGATACTGAAAATATCGAAGAAACTATTCGCCAGATCAAAACAAAGTTCGGTGACGACGCGATAATGAAACTTGGAGAAAAGCCCCGAGTAGATATCGACGCCATCCCTACTGGATCAATTGGTCTTGATGCCGCACTCGGTGTAGGAGGAATGCCTCGCGGAAGAATAATTGAAATCTTTGGACCTGAATCATCTGGAAAGACTACCCTCTCCCTTCATATCGTTGCAGAAGCTCAAAAGAAGCATGGCATATGCGCCTTCATCGATGCTGAACACGCAATGGATCCTGAGTACGCAAAAAGACTCGGAGTAAAAATAGACGAACTTCTCATTTCACAGCCGGACACAGGTGAACAAGCTCTCGAAATCGTAGAAAGCCTTGTTCGATCTGGAAAGATGGACGTGATCGTGATCGACTCCGTAGCCGCTCTTACCCCTAAAGACGAGATCGAGGGCGACATGGGTGCTCACCATGTCGGAAAACAAGCACGACTAATGTCACAAGCCCTAAGAAAACTTACCGGCATAGTAGCTAAGAGCAAGACCATCGTTATTTTCATAAACCAGATCCGTATGCAGATTGGCGTAATGTTTGGAAATCCAGAAACAACTCCAGGAGGAAAAGCGCTTAAATTCTACACTTCTGTTCGTCTCGATATCCGCCGCATCGCTCAAATCAAGAAAGGTGAAGAAGTGATGGGAGGAAGAGTGCGAGTAAAGGTAGTGAAGAACAAGGTAGCCGCGCCTTTCAAGCAGACAGAATTTGATCTCATGTACAACGAAGGAATCTCAAAAGAAGGTGAGATCATCGCTTTGGGAGAAAAAATGGGAATCATGACCAAATCTGGCACCTCTTATAGCTATGGTGAGGTTAAGCTTGGACGAGGATACGACGCCACACGACAGTTCCTAAAGGAAAATACCAAGATTAGCAATGATATCCTCAAAGAGATCAGGAAAAAGCTTGCAGAAGCACTATAACACCTCAAGAAGCTTGAAAAATAGACAATTCAAGCTTCCTCAGCTAGAATGGCTAGGTTACTAGTAAAGACTAATACCATACACCTATGGCAATGCTTGAATACAATGAAGTAAGAGAGAGAAAATACAT
Organism: Candidatus Tayloriibacteriota bacterium; assembly: GCA_029288475.1. GTDB lineage: Bacteria > Patescibacteriota > Minisyncoccia > Phycocordibacterales > JARIHA01 > JARIHA01. Next base: position 7,980 of record JARIHA010000093.1, read on the forward strand.
CATCTTTGAAGGTGAGCCTTTTGAAGTGCTCGGTTCCCATGTATTTCGCAAACAGCAGCGAAAGCCGGTAAACGCAACCAAGCTCAAGAGCCTCCTTACAGGACGAATTGTGGAACATTCTTTCCACGTGTCAGACAAAGTTGAAGAAGCAGACCTTTCCACTCGCGAGATCAAGTATCTCTACGCAAATAAGGGAGAATACTGGTTCTGTGAATCTGCCGATCAAAGCAAGCGCTTTAAGCTTGAGGAAGCGCTCGTAGGCAGCCAAATAAAGTTTGTAAAATCAAACTCACTCGTCAACGCACTTGTCTTTGATGATAGAATCATCGGAGTAAAACTTCCTATCAAGGTTGAGCTTAAGGTCACTGAGGCCGCTGATGCAGTAAAAGGTAATACTGTGCAAGGAGGAACAAAGATTGTAACCCTTGAAACAGGTGCAACCATCAACGTACCGATGTTCGTCAATCAAGGCGACATCATCCGAATCAATACAGAGACCGGCGACTACAACGAACGAGTAGGAAAATAAAAGTCCAATTCTCTCATCATACTGCAACAAAAAAACCGCCAATTGGCGGTTTTTTTGAACGATTGAACGTTTTTACTGCGCTACGTAAGGCAATAAAGCCATGAAACGAGCACGCTTTATAGCATTAGCAAGTTTTCGCTGATTCTTTGTGCTCACACCTGTCTTCTTTCGAGACATCATTCGAGCATGAGGATTGAGAAACTTCTTCAGGATCTCAGTATCCTTGTAATCAATATGCTGAATATTATTTTGTGAGAAGTAACATTGTTTGTTTGTCATGTTAGTATGCTCAGGTTTATAATTTTTAATAGTGGTATTTATTATGGTTAAAATGGAATGTCTTCTGGATTTATCTCTTCCTCAGGATAATCAATCGTATCCATCGGAGCCTTTTCATCCTTTGCTTTCGAAGCCGCTTTTGGAGCACTTGAAGCTCCTTCACCGCCTCCGTACGAAGCGCCTGGCGCTCCGGCTCGCGGTCCAAACTGCACTCGGTCCGCAACTATCTCCGTCCTATACTTCTTTCCTCCTTCTGCGTCCCAGCTTCTTGTCTGCATTCTTCCTTCAATCAAAGCTGATGATCCTTTCTTAAGATACTGAGCTGCTGTTTCCGCCTGTCTTCCAAACACTACTACGT
>JARIHA010000123.1 GCA_029288475.1 Candidatus Tayloriibacteriota bacterium
TAATATTGCCGAGTAATGAAAGAATATCCGCCTGTGTTTGAATATTGAAATCATCCTTATTTGGATCTGTGATGCCGTGATTCTGGCGCAAGATAAAAGTTACGCGTGATTTTACAAAATCAATATCATACTGCGGATTTGCCTGAATAAGTATCGTGTTGATATATGAAATACCAAGGAGCTCCTTCTGGCCAACCGTTATCGGAATAATTACCACTTTTCCTTGGTCAACACCGAATGCTCCGGTTCCTCCCTTACTCAATACCCCAACCACACGAAAAGAGACATTCTTAAGGCGGATGTTTTTATTTATCGGATCAACAGCAGGACCGAAAAGGGTAATAGCGAGATCAGGACCAATGACGGCCACGTGATTACCCGAGTCCACATCTGATTTACTGAAAGCAAAACCTTTTCCCATATCAAGGTTGCGTATGATAAACATATCAGCAGTGGATCCCTGATAGCTCACTGTAGCACTGTTATTTCCAGCTACCACCTGAGCCTGTCCACTCACCAACGGCGCGGCAGAATTTATCGAAGGTTCGCGCTGTAAGGAATCCACATCTCTCAATTGCAAACTGGTGATGATTATTCCCTGCGCGGAAGCTGGAGGAGAAAACTTTCCATTACTTGGCGCACCAGGTGTGACAATAATAAGATTCGAACCGATTCCCTGCACTTGGTTGATGATCAGGTCCTGAGCCGATTGCCCCATCGACATGAGAATGATGACTGATGCAATACCGATGACAATACCAAGCATGGTAAGAATCGAACGCATCTTTCCATGAGTGAGGCTACGGGTGGCAGTTTTGAATGCATCTCTAAATAACATGTTATTTCAGCGCTCCGCGATGGATGCGGTTTGCAGTAATCTTCTTATCGCTCTCGATGATTCCATCTTTCATTCTAATAATTCGATCGGCAAATTCCGCCGTATGCGTTTCGTGCGTCACGAGAACAATCGTTCGCCCTTTATCATGAAGCGATTCAAGTATCTCCATCACCTGAAGACCCGACTGGGAATCCAAGTTACCAGTCGGCTCATCGGCAAAGATAACACCCGGATCGGTTACGAGCGCTCTGGCAATAGCCACTCGCTGTTTCTGACCTCCTGAAAGTCTTCCCGCTTCACTATAAAGCTTTTCTTCAAGTCCAACAGAACGAACTGCTTCTTCCACCAAAGCTTTGCGCTTAGATGGAGCAATAGGAGAATACAAAAGAGGAATCATCACATTGTCGTAAACATTTAGTCGCGAAAGAAGATTGAATGATTGGAAGACGAAACCCATGTCAGAATTGCGTACATGGGCAAGCTCCTGATCAGTCATTTCATCAATGCTTCTTCCTTGAAAAGTGTATGTTCCTCCTGTAGGTCGATCGAGAAAACTCAAAATATGAAGAAGGGTTGATTTTCCAGAACCAGACGGCCCCATGATGGAAACAAATTCCCCCTTGGAAATGGAAAAAGTAATGCCTCGCAAAGCCTGCGTAGGCGTATCTTGTTCCAAGTATACTTTTTTTAGATCATGGATGTCGATCATAGATTATTTTGCCTTCAGCCCGACATTGAGAACCTGTTCGCCAGCAGTTACCCCTGATACCACTTCCACGTTTCCATTCTGATCCTGAATGCCAAGCGTCACTGGCACATTTTTGACTGCATTGTTCTCTACAATTTCCACAAAAGTCCCCTGATCATTCTGTAAAATGGCATATTCTGGCAAGATGAGAGCCGTATCTTTATGATTAGTAATAATATTTATGTTTGCCGTAAGTCCGCTTTTAATGCGAGGATCGGTCTTATCAAAAGATATTTTTATCTGATACGTAATGACTCCCTGAGTATTTGTCTGAGCCGGTGCGATATAGAACACTGATCCTCCAAATGTCTCGTTAGGAAAAGCATCCAAAGTCATCGTCACCTTGTCTCCAAGCGCCACTTTGCCGACATCTATTTCAGATATACCGGCGTCCACTTCAAATCCATTGTTGCCAATGATAGACACGAGCGGCGTGCCTGGAGTAGCCAACTGGCCAATCTTTGCATCCTGCTGGGTGATCGTACCGCTGATTGGAGCGATGATTTCAGAGTTTTGTAAATTTGCGATAGCGCTGGCAACTCCTGCCTGTGCCTGTTCCACTTGTGCCTGCTGAGCGGCTATAGACTGCGGTGTAGAACCCGCTTGCTTGAGGGCAAGCTGAGCCTGAGCCTGAGCTACGGTTGATTGTTGAGTAGCGATGTTTTGAGAAATCGTATTCAAACTGGTAATTGCCGCATTGACTTCAGTAAGACCTGCAGAAACATTTGCCTTATCAGTTGCGAGCTGTGTTGAACTCAAATTTATGTTTGCATCAAGCGTAGCTGAAGCTGAGTTGAGCAAGTTTTGTACGACAGAAAGATGAGCAAGATCGGCATTAAGTGCGGCAACAAGGACGCCGGGCGTTGAAGTAGAAGTTACATTTGAGAGTTCTGTCTGCCATTTATTAAGCTCGAGACTTGCAGAAACACGCAAATTTTTGGTGTTGATTGCCGCCTGGGAATTATTGGTATCAAATGAAAGCTGAGGTGCATTCGTCTCTGCATTTGAGAAAAGAGCATTAAGCTGAGTACGGACCGCATCGTTCGCTTTAGTGTAGGCACTTGTAGTAGTGTCCCCGATGGTGGCGTATAGATTATTAAGATTTTGTTGTGCAACCTGAAGAGCAGCTTGCGATGCGGCAATATCCTGAGGCTGAGCACCTGCCTTTAAGCCAGCCAAGGTGGCCTGCTGTGCATCTACATTTGCCTGTGCCTGCTGAAGTGCCGCAGAAAGACCGGCAGTATTGAGCTTTGCAATGAGCGCTCCGGCACTTACCTTGTCTCCAAGCGCATAATAGACCTGAGCGATCGTGCCGGTATTTTGAAATCCAATCGAAACACTTTGCTGAGGAGTGGTATTACCCGTAACCGAAACAGTCTCAGTTATTGGCCCCTGCGTTACAGGTATGTACTGGTACGAAGTACCGCGCCGATGGGTAATAATCAAAAGACCGACGATCACCACGATCGCTACAATGATTCCGATGACCCACTTAGACCGAGAAGATTTTTTGATTGTTGCCATGGCTTTTATTATACCTGATTTTTAATTATTAATATGTTTATTATTTTATTTTTTATCACCAGACCCTGATCCAGCAGCAACCACAAATCCCCGGACGATCTTCTTGTTGAGAGCCAAATATTGTTCAAACTCCCTATCGTTGAGTGCTTTAAATATTTTTAGAAAACGTTCCAATACATGCTTTTTCATGGCAATGATCTGTTTCTTACTCTTCTTTGAAAGAGTAAGCGTAACGATGCGGCGATCTTCCTTTGAGGTTTCCCTCATCAAATAGCCGCTTTTTGCCAGACCTTCCACCAACTGCGTTGCAGCACTGCTTGTTATGCCAAGGGTCTTTGCCACGTCTTTAACTGTACTCCACCCGTTTTGTTCAATGAGCATGAGAACGCCCCATTGAGAAGGAGTGACCCGGGGCAAAGCCGCAGACCCAGACATACGAAAAGTCATACCACGCCTCAGTGACTGAAAATCCGCCAAGAGCTCCTGTACTTTCTGTCTTCGATTTTTTGCTGCCATGTATTTGATAAGATACTAACTATATAAGTATCTTATCAAATATGCAGCTTGCGTCAAACGGTTACAATGAGGATAAAGTGTATTCTTGATTATTATAAAAAAATGTTAATCTAACTACTATGAAAAAAAGAAATTTGGGAAAACTCGCTGTATCTGAAATTGGTTTAGGTTGCATGGGAATGAGCGAATTCTACGGAACTACTGACGAGGGAGAGGCAATTGAAACTATTCACCGAGCACTTGAACTCGGCATCAACTTTCTCGACACTGCTGATATGTATGGACCTTTTACCAATGAACTACTGGTAGGCAAAGCTATCAGCGGAAAACGAAACAAGGTAATCCTTGCCACAAAGTTTGGAAATGAGCGTCGGCCCGACGGCACCTGGGTGCGAGTCAACGGCACTGCTGATTATGCAAGGAAATCAATAGACGGAAGCCTGCAAAGACTTGGTGTTGATTATATTGATTTGTACTATTTGCACCGAGTCGACCCAACTGTGCCGATCGAAGAAACCGTAGGAGCAATGGCAGAAATGGTAAAGGCTGGCAAGGTTCGTTATATTGGACTTTCAGAGGCCGCTCCAGAGACCATCCGTCGAGCACATAAAGTACACCCGATCACTGCCCTGCAGACCGAATACTCTCTTTGGAGCCGCGAACCTGAAGGAGAAATACTCAGGACCGTTCGCGAACTTGGCATTGGATTTGTGGCATACAGTCCATTGGGACGGGGCTTTCTAACTGGAAGATTTAAAAATAAGGATGACCTTGAAGGTGAGAATGACTTCAGACGCAATCATCCGCGTTTCCAACAAGAAAATCTACAGAAAAATTTACAAATTCTAAAAGCCGTCGAGAGACTGGCGGAGCAGAAGAATGTTAAGCCCGGGCAAATAGCATTGGCCTGGGTACTTGCACAAGGCCAAGATATCGTGCCGATTCCCGGCACCAAACATATAAAATATCTTGAGGAGAATGCCGCTGCTGCAGATATTATTCTCACGGCCGATGATCTCGCTTTCCTCGATAAAGCAGCTCCAAAAGGAGCCACTGCCGGAGCCCGCTATGCAGACATGTCTACAGTAAATAGGTAAAGCTTCCCCCTATCTAAATCATCTCCTCGTTTTTAATCTTCTCGATAAGAGGACCTTTTGTGCAGCGAAACAAGAAGCCGTTTCCAATATCAATATCGTGAGTAGTGTGATGAGGCCGTTCTACCTTTACTACTTTCTCGGTGATCTCAAATTCTTTGACCATTTCTTCGTATGTACGTCCGACTGCGAAAGCTTCAATATGATCAAATCCCTCCTGTTGTGAATTGTCCGGCTTTTGATCTGAAAGCTCAAGAAAATGAATGGTACCGAGAGCGGTGTCGATACCTTTTTTAAATCGAAGGTAAGCAATGCGGCGGCCGGAAATAAAAGTCTGATGCAAATATTCACTTTCATTTTCTAGAATGGCTCTGAGGCTTTCAAATGATTCCTTTGAGCCGCATTTATAGCAAATATGATCGGGCTCTGCCCTACCTGCAAGTTTACGCTTTTCTGAAAATGAATTGAAAACACCTACATATTTTTCTGACTGAGCGTAAAATTCTTGAATGGTTTTTATCATGTGAGTTTTATATATTACCCTATTATTATATAAATCCTTTCTTTTGATGTTCCCACATATGTTTAAATAGGCCGTCTTTCTTTTCGAGCAAATCCTGAGGATTTCCGTCTTCTACAATACGGCCACCTTCAAGCACAATAATTCTGTCCATGGCACGCAAAGTAGACAGACGATGAGCAATCGCCACCACCGTTCTATCATGAAAAAGTTCCTGCAATCCTTGCTGAATAATTTCTTCACTCTCGCTGTCGAGAGCACTGGTTGCTTCATCCAATACAAGGATCGGCGCATTCTTCAAAATTGCCCGAGCCAATGCAATTCGCTGACGCTGTCCGCCAGACAATTTCACTCCTCGCTCGCCCACTAGCGTATCGTATCCATTTGGGTATTGTTCGATAAAATCATGAGCGTGCGCACGTGTACTCGCCACGAGCACTTCATCCTTTTTCGCAGAAGGCCGTGCATAAAGAATATTTTCATACAAAGTTCGATGAAAAAGAGACGTATCCTGCGGAACAAACGCAATGGCATTTCTCAAAGAATTAAACTTCAGCGATGAAATATCTTGAGAATCTATTTCTATCTTCCCTTGCCCGGTGTCATATGATCGCAAAAGTAGTTTGACGATCGTACTCTTCCCCGCGCCAGACTTTCCTACCAAGCCAACTTTCTGCCCCGCCTTTATATGTAAGGTAAAATCATTTAAGACTTTCTCGTCAGACGATGGAGGAAAAAGATATGTGTTCAAAATTAATTGTAGCCTGATTTATGGTAAGCACAGACTCACCATTCTTTACCGGCACAATATCAGTATTCAAAGATTCGAGAGCATTCTTCATTTCTCCATACTCCCGAATTCCTCGAATCAACATTTCACCGGTCGTAAAGACCACTCCCACAAGCGTAGAGATCGTACTTCCCACAATAACAAAGTCTCCGATAGTAATGGCGCCTTTCGTAAACAAGATAACACTTGTTACGATCAGTGACATACTAAGAACAATAAGGCTAAGGCCCTGCTGAAATTTATTTATCAAAGCAATATGGCGCTCGCGAGTATCAACTTCAACGACATCATCCATAAACTTGCGATAATGCTTGAATTCGTGTTCATGCGCTCCAAAGGTATGAACCAAGGATACGTTACTGAACACATCTACCAGGGTGCCGCTCAACTCTCCTTGTTTCTCTGATAAATTTTGTGATAAAGAAAACTGCATTCTAAGCAAGAAATAAGAACTTACTGAGAAAAAGACCAGCCATACTAAAAACACTGTCCCGAGCCAGATATGCGAACTGAAAAGAAGAATACTGCTCATGATCAGAGCTAGAACTGGCCAGCCTATCTCCCACGGGAAACCTGCCGTCAAAAATTTAATTGCTGAACCGATCTGCTCGACACGACGCGTCATTTCTCCCGAAAACTTCTCTTCAAAATACGCGGTAGGCCTGTTGAGCAAAAACTCAAACATTGCCGTAGTAATACGATCATACACTCGGACTACAAAATAATTTTCCAGATAGTGAGCAATTCTAAAAGATGCCTCTTGAACGATCAGCGCTGTGCCAATAATATAGAGTATCGGCAAGAAGTCGTTCAAAGAAAGTGCGCTGTGGGCGCCCACTACTTTGTCTGCAATTATTTTCAATAAATACGGAAGAAAATAGACAAGGCAATTTCCAAGAACCATAAGCAAGATCATCACGGTAAACCTTGCCCTATAAGGCTTTAGCGCATACACCACGGCATTTCTTGGGCTTTGAAGAAAAGAATTGTCTTTGCTGGTCGGCAATTGCATAAAGTTATTAGCTCTTAGTATGACATAAAGGAACCAATTTACACATCATTACAGAGTATTGACTTTACTGTACTTTGATGTTATTATAGCGTAATAAAGGATTTTGACATAACTGCAGTTAACTCAAAAAAAGGACTCATCTTGAATGACGAAAATACCGACCTAACAATCACCTTGTTCCGTCATGGCCAATCCGGCTACGAGCAAGGCAATGGACATTGCAAAGTAGAGGAGGCACGTGACCTCTGTGCCAAACCGATAACCCCCAACGAACCCCGAAAAGATCGGGTAACTCGGGCAATCAACGAAGTACGAGCAAATGCTGAAAAATTTGTCCTAGGTATCCCGGAGGATGCCAGCGTCCGAATTATTTCTTCCCCGACAGGAAGAACACTTCACACTGCCTCCATCATTGGGCAAGTTGTAGGTTTTCAGCACAAGGACGTTCGCATTTCAACCCATTCTGAATTGAGCGAAGTCGGCGGCTTTACCTGGGACAAATTCCGACCTTTGATGGAAGGAGGCACCGTGATTTATCACGAAAACGGTACCATTCGTGGGAGTGAAGCAAACAAAGCACTTACCAACCCAAAAAACTTGGGATACCCCGAGTATTTCATCGAGGACGCCGCCCATCACCTGTCGCCCACAGCCCGGGCTTCCTTGCCGGCGAATTACCTCAAAATCGTGGACGGATTTGAAAATTTCCGTCAGGTAACTCGCCGGGTATTGAGCCTCATCCAGCACTTTACGCAAACATGGAAAAACGGAAACATCGTCCTCGTCACGCACGATTGCTCATCCATGTATCTCGCTGATCGTTTCACCGGCGGGCGTCAAAAAGGCCTGGTTCCTGGGACCTTCCTCTCAATGAAGCGTTGCGACAATGGCAGACTTGTCGTGACACGTGTTGGCGACATTACCGATGGCGACTGCGAAACGGACTTTGTGCAAGCATTCCTCTCAGCACCATAAGGAGAAATTCGGACAAAACAATCACCTAGGCGAACAGACTTTTCTGTTCGCCTATTTTTTATTCAAAAAAACTATTCGTTCCAGACAAACTCCTTTCTTCGAAGAATTTCTTTAATATGACTGATATACTTTGTGCCGATTTTTATATCACAATTTGGATTCCAACGCGGATAGATCTGCACAATACCAGTCCAGCCAATTACGAGCGGTATCGCCTTTCTAATTTCTTTGTCTCCACTTTTCTTTTCATAAATATTCAACCAAGTCTCTGCAAGTTCCTTAAAATACTCGTTACCGGTTGAATGATAATACCAAAGATATTGTGAGATAAACCAACCAACGTCTATCGCAGGATCGCCCCAAGGGATTCGTGAAAAATCGATCAAAAACAAACTTTCATCCTCACGAAAGAAAATATTGGCACCCCAGAAATCGCCATGAAGAGCAGTGAGGCGGTCAGACCTACCCATCCACGCCTTTATGTTTTCATACATCAGGCCAATAATTTCCTTCTGCCCCGCAAGATCCAAAATCTTATACTCATCAGGAAATTCAGAAAGGATCATCATTGAAAGCTCAGGATGAATAAGTATGTTGCGCAAGCCATCATTATAAATAGCGATCAACTGTTCTTTATGTAGAGACTGATGTTTTGTTTTATGGATTTTAAGCAATGCATCAGCTATAGCGTTGAGCTGTTTTCTATCTGTATCATCAACAGATTTTTTATTTAAATTCTTCTCCAACAAAGACGAGTAGCTTTGCCCTGTGCCGCCAAATTCCTGCAGATGAAATATTTTTGCATCGTGACTGATCTCCGGCAAAATAATTTCGTGTTCATGATCAAGAACCACCACGCCGATTGGAGCCGGATTATTGCCGGTTCGTTTCCCCATTCCCGTGCTTACCATCAAGGAAGAAATTTTGCGCTCAGGGTATTCAAAGCCAAGGTCATGAGACCTAATATATTTCAAAAAATAGGTAGCTCCATCAGAAGATGTAAGCTTATATCCATCAGAATGATACCCGCTACCCACTTTTTCAGCGGTTTTAAATTCAATCTTTTTGCCCGTCTTTTGAGAAGCAAGACGAGACAATTGAGGAAGATTTATTGAGTCCATGGGATTAGTGTAGCAGTATTTGCTAGATAAATGCAAAATTCTGATAGCCTCACGGAGTATTATTTCACCAATTTAAACCCTTTGAGCAATTCGCCAAATCCTGGAAGAAGTTTCAACTTGAGCGCATCAGAAACCTTGAACCATTCAAACCTTTGCGCTTCCCAATCGAGTGTTATCTTGTCAGTGTTTACTTCAACAAGCACGGGATGAACGATCCACGTTTTTTTATACTTTGGTTCATCCTGATCAAAGATCTGCCCAGGTTTGATTGAAACTATGCTCTCTTTGCCCAAACCAAGCTCTTCTTTCAATTCTTGCAAAACTTTTTCCTCAAGACTTTTCTGATCATCTAAAAAGCCCGATATGCCATTCCAACAGCCAGGATAAAGACGAAGATTTTCGTTTCTTTGTACCAAAAGAATTTTTCCTTTATACCTTAAAACGCAGTTAATGACCGGCGCCCAGCGAATGCCCGTGAAGTCAACCTGCCCTTTTTCTGGTTTAAATTTTGGTTCTGCTTTCATTTAATTTGAACTTCTTGATTACTTAATTTATTCAGCAGTTCCAGTAATTTCTCCTTTGCTTCTTGAACGCTGGAAACAACATGCCCAGCTTTTTTAACAAAATCAATTGACCACTTAGGAT
>JARIHA010000131.1 GCA_029288475.1 Candidatus Tayloriibacteriota bacterium
GAATATTATTTTGTGAGAAGTAACATTGTTTGTTTGTCATGTTAGTATGCTCAGGTTTATAATTTTTAATAGTGGTATTTATTATGGTTAAAATGGAATGTCTTCTGGATTTATCTCTTCCTCAGGATAATCAATGGTATCCATCGGAGCCTTTTCATCCTTTGCTTTCGAAGCCGCTTTTGGAGCACTTGAAGCTCCTTCCCCGCCTCCGAATGAAGCGCCTGGCGCTCCTGCTCGCGGTCCAAACTGCACTCGATCTGCAACTATCTCTGTCCTATACTTCTTTCCTCCCTCGGCATCCCAGCTTCTTGTCTGCATTCTTCCTTCAATCAAAGCTGAGGATCCTTTCTTAAGATACTGAGCCGCTGTTTCTGCCTGTCTTCCAAAAACTACTACGTTATGAAACTCAACTTGTTCCTTCTTGCTTCCGTCTTTGTCCTTGTAGACTCTGTTGGTTGCAATACTGAATGAAGCAACTTGAATTCCTGATGGAAGTGACTTGAGCTCAGGGTCTTTGGTAAGATTTCCGTAAATGATCGCTTTGTTAAGATACATGAGGTAATTAAATTAAGGCTTAGTAATATTGCCTATAGTATAGCTTGGATACTACTCTTTTACCATTTCTTCAATCGTCTTGTCCATGTCTTCATCGGTCATCTTTGGCTTGTCCTCATCTGAAGGCTTCTTATCCTCTGCGGCCTTTTCTCGAACAGGGGCTTTGACGATTGATGCAAGCGTACTTTCTCGAACTGTCTTGATAATGAGATATCGAAGGATGTTTTCATTCTTTTCTACCCCTTCTTTTATCGTATTTATTGAAGCGGATGAACCTTCGAACTTGATCCAACCAAAAAAGGCCGTATCAAAATTCTCTTTCTTTCCAGCCCTCATTCTTGAGAGCGTATACGCCAAGCTTTTACTCTTCGGCGCATCTTCTGCGATAATTGCCCCTCCATTGTTCTCAATGAGAGATCTGATAGCATTTACTTCAGCTGGAAGGGTGTCCACTGAAACTATCGGAACGATGTGAAAGCCTATTTCGTAGACTTGCAACCGCTCATCTCCCTGAGTTTGTTGCTTTTTTTCCATGAATGAAACATTATCACACGATATGAGGCAATGCAAGGCTTTTGCGCAACCCTACCAATAAAGTATCGCATTTAAAGGATGAAATTTGGCTAAAGAAATAGCTAAGAAAGACTGAAAACTCGGATGGCATTTTTGACCAATATTTGAGCCATTTTTTCCTCATCTTCTCCACGTATATCAGCTATCTTCTTCACCACATTTGAAACATAGGTCGGTTCATTACGTTTACCGCGATATGGCACGGGAGATACAAAAGGACAATCAGTTTCTGAAAGAATCATGTCGCTCGGCATATTTTTTACCACCTCATCGTAATTTCTGGCAAAAGTAATCACCCCAGTGAAAGATAAAGTAAACCCAAGTTCAATGAATTTCTGGGCAATCTCCCAATTTCCTGCAAAAAAGTGCACATCACCTTTCACTTTCGCTTCAGCTTTCAGTATTTCATAAGCGTCTTCATAGGCATCGCGAATATGGAGCATGAGCGGTTTGCCAAGCTCGTTGGCCAAAGCAATTTGCTGTGAAAAAATCTGTTTTTGTCTTTGAACAAGCTGATTACGTTTTTCATTATCAAACTCCTTGAGACGCGAGTAATCCAAACCGCACTCTCCTATCGCTACCACTTTTGGATCGAGAGCGATCTTTTTATAAACTTCATAATCAAATATTTCATCCATATTATCATGTGGATGAAGGCCTATTGCTGCAAAGATTCCCTCCTGACCCTTAGCAAGCGCCAACGCACTTTGCGAAGTGGGCAAATCAGTCCCCACAGTAATCGTCCAAACGCCCAAATCGCGCATTCTCGCCAATACCTCTGCTCTATCAGCATCATACTCTGGAAAATTAAGATGGGAATGTATATCTATATATCGCGGCACCATATTAGTCTTTCCTCATGAACAAGGGCTTTTCTGGCATTTTATTTTCTTTCAATAGCTGCTGGATAATCTTGGAAGTTTGAGGAATAGCCGGCTCAAGAAGAACGGCAATACACCACAACTCGCTAACAATTCCTGTCATTATCTTTACCCCCTCGTCCTTTTTTAGTGGATCCTTTAGTTTTTTGAACGGTTCTGTCTCTTGAATAGACCTATCTACAGCGGCAATTCTCTGCCAAATAAAGTCCATAGCCTTGTTCTGCTCATAGTTTTCAATAAAATCTCTAAAGGGCTTTACTGAGGAATCATTCCAGACCTCAGAAGCTGATTTCAGCTCTACCCTGATATCATAAAGCGTCGTAAGCTTCAACACCCTTGAAACTAGATTACCCAATCCGTTTGCGAGGTTAGCATTATAAGCCTCCTTAAATTTCTCCATCGTAAAATCACTATCTTCAAATGGATGAACCTCTCGTAAAAGATAATAACGAAGAGCATCAGTTCCATATTCATTTACCACGGCATAAGGATCAATAACATTACCAAGACTCTTACTCATCTTCTGTCCTCCACTATTGATAAAACCATGAATAACGATTTGCCTTGAAGGCTCGATTCCTGCTGACATAAGCATAGACTGCCACATTGCTGATTGTTGACGAAGATTATCTTTTCCTGCAAATTGAATGACCGGCCACCATTTTTTAAATTCGTCATCATTCTCGGGCCAGCCAATGGTAGAAATATAGCTTACCAAAGCATCAAACCATACATACATCACGTGAGTCGGATCAATAGGCACTTCCACCCCCCACGGCATCTTGGTCTTCAGACGAGATATACTAAAATCTTCCAGTCCTCTTTCTACAAAAGCCTTGATCTCATTGAACCGGAAATCAGGTACTACAAAATCTGGCCTTTCCTTATAAAGTTTGAGAAGGGGTTTTTGATAGTTGGAAAAACGGAAAAAATAATTCTCTTCCTCAATGATTTCTATCGTTAAATTTGGATGAATCGGGCACTTTCCATCCACCAATTCTGAGTCAGTCTTCTCCAGCTCACAACCAACACAGTACTTTATTTTGTAGTTCTTCTTGTAAATATCGCCCTTCGCCTCACAGCGTTTCCAGAATTCCTGAGCGGCCTTTTTATGCCGAGGTTCACTTGTACGGATAAAATGCAGTTCTTGGTATAAATTCAATGCACCCTGAAGATTGCGGAACTTTTCTGCATATTCGTCCACATATTTTTGTGGATCGATTCCCAAGCTTTCAGCCTTTCGGAAAATCTTTACTCCGTGTTCATCAGTACCAGTATTAAAAAACACCTCCCTTCCCATAAGCTTGTTATATCGGGCAAAAACGTCAGCTTGTACAATCTCCAAAGCAAACCCAATGTGTGGATCTGAATTTACATAAGGAAGTGTAGTTGTAATATAGATATTTTTCATACAGTTATTATTTTGTTGTCAGTGCGCCGACCTTGTCCTTTTGGATATCGCTTATATATTCCATAAGAGTAGTAGAAAGTGGTACTGAGAGTAGAATTCCTAGAAATCCTGCCAACTTTGCCCCAATAATCAATGCGATGATAACAACGATTGGGGAAATTCCGATGATCTTTTTTACCACCAGCGGATAGAATATATGATTCTCGAATTGCTGAATAATGAGATAGACAGCGGCTACCAGAAGCCCGAAAGTAAGACCCTTGTCGGCAAAAGCAATTAACACTCCGGGGATAGCAGAAAGAACTGGACCGAATACTGGGATAAGCTCAAATACTGCAGCAAGAAGAGCTAATAGAAGGGCGTGACTGAGCCCAAGAATAGTAAGAAGAAGATACACCAACACTCCTACAGTCACTCCCAAAAGAAGCTGTCCTTGCATCCAAAGGCCAATCTTATGTTGAGACCTTCTCCAGAGATTTATGACGTATTTCTCATGGCGGGATGGCGTGATGATCTTTAGGAAATTTGCGATACCATCTTCCTGCACAGCAAGATAAAATGAAAGCACTACGATAAGAATAAAGCTCAATACGCCTCCGAAAATAAGGGTAACGGTCTGCACGAATCCCTCAGACGCATTAGTAAACTGAGAACTGACATTGCTTACTATCTGGCTGAGTGAAAAACTACCAGCAGAAAACTGCTGTAGAGCAGAAGAATTTTCTACCAGACTATGGTTAACCGGCATCCATGCTTGAGCATAGTTTAGATACTTGGGAAGATTTGATAAGTAACTTGCAAAATCATTGAGGAGACTTGGGAGCAGAAAGTAAAAGATGGCAAAAAGAAGAGCGGCGAGAAAGAGATAGGTCAGAATTACTCCCGGAAGTCTTTTAATATGTTTTTTTTGAAGCCATACCACAAGAGGCTCGATAGCTGAGGCAATAACAATGGCAGTAAGCACGATCAGAATAACGTCTTTGATCTGCAGGAGAATAAAGAAAAAGAATATCAGCAAGATAGCCTTCGTGATGGTACCGCTGGTGATATTGATGTTGATGCTCTTTCCGTTTTCAGACATATCATTATGATAGCACAAGAAGAATATTTTAGAATTTTAGTTCTTTTTTGAATTCTTTTTCATCTTCAAATGGACCAATAAGCGCAAGATTGAGCTTATCATCAACAAAGATTTCCTTCGCCAATTGCTGTATCCCTTCTGCAGTCACTTTCTTTATCTCCTTCGCTACATCATTTGGACTTAAAATCTTTTTTCTCAATATTTCCTGATAACTATAAAACTCCGCCAGCGAATCGGAAGATTCGAGACCAAGAAACATGTTGCCGGTAATGTAATCCTTTACCTTTTTTAGTTCTTCATCTGAGACCTTTTCTAGCTTCAGTTTGGTAAATTCTGCAAGAATTGCCCTGATGACTTCTTTTACGCGGGTCGAGTCAACTCCCGTGGAAACATCAAGATATCCATGATCAGTATATGAATCCAAAGAAGACTGCACGTAATAGCCCACACCCATTTCATCACGAAGCTTCTGAAAAAGCCTCGAGCTCATTCCCCCACCGAGAAGAGCGCTGAGCACGCGCAAGGTCGGATTCTTCTTGTCATACACGTCGACAGTCCTCACTCCCAAAACCAAATGAGCCTGGTCTGTCTTTCTGTTTTTTACGATGATTTGAGGAGAATTCTGCTTCTCAGTTACTTTCACTTTCTGATGTTTATCTCCTGCATGTATATCCTTAAACTTTGCTTTTATTTCCTTGTTCAAAGTCTTCTCGTCAAAATTACCCGCCACGATCACTACAGTGCCTTTCGATACATAATTTTTCTGGCGATAATCCACGAGGTCTTCACGCGTGAGAGCGCGTACTGATTCTTTTGTACCCGTAATCTTCCAGCCTGCAGGCTGATCGCCGTATAAAAGTGACATAAACAAAGAATGAACGTCGCTATGAGGAAGATCTTCGTACATACTGATCTCATCCGTGATCACTCCCTTTTCCTTCTCAATTTCTTTCTCTGAAAAAACCTGATTCAAATAAAGATCAGAAACGACATCAAGCACTTTGCTGATATGCTTCGGATGAGATTTTGCGTAGTATCCAGTGAATTCATATGAGGTAAAAGCATTGTATTGAGATCCAATGCCGTCGAGTTCTCGGCTAATATCTATAGCCTTTGGACGCTTGAGAGTGCCTTTAAAGCACATGTGCTCAAGAAAATGAGATACGCCATTCATTTCCTTTGTTTCGTATTTTGATCCAGCTTCAACCATTACCAAAACAGTGACAGTGGGATTGTCCTGCATATTGACCGTAATAATTCGCAAGCCGTTGGGTAAGACAGTTCTTTTAAATTTCATATCTACTACTATACACAAAATGAGTCCAAACAGAAAACTCGGAAAAAAAGAAAAGAAAATGCAGGACGCTATGAAAGCCGTCCCGCAAGTTGGGCGTGCATGGCCGAAGCCATTTGTGCGCACGTATCCTTCTGCCTGCCGAGTGTGCCTGTATTCCCGACTATTTAAGCAGTTTTTCTTTTAGATGTAAAGTAATATCTCCGATCGCAACCCTTTCCTGCTTTCCAGTATCTCGATCACGAAGCGTAACTGTGTTGTCCTTCTCGATCGTATCAAAATCTATTGTTACACAAAAAGGAGTACCAATTTCATCCTGTCGTCGATATCGTTTTCCAATATTTCCATTATCGTCAAACATAGTTGCGGGAATTTCCTTTCGGATCATCTGGTAAACTTCCCTTGCTTTTTCTACAAGCAAAGGCTTATTTTTAAGCAATGGAAATACTGCAACCTTCACCGGAGCAACCTTCGGAGAAAATTTTAAATACACTCGTTTCTCACCTTCGCCTCCCAACTCATCTTCGGTATAAGCATCCGAGAGCACGGCAAGCATCAAACGATCAACACCGAATGTCGGCTCGATACAGTGTGGGAAATAGCGCTCCTTGGTCTCTTCGTCAAAATAAGAAAGATCTACCTTGCTAGCCTCAGAATGAGCCTTGAGGTCAAAATCAGTTCGGTATGCAAGCCCGAGCAATTCTTTTTGGCCAAAAGGAAAATCAAACTCAGTATCTACGCTGTGCTTTGAATAATGAGCTCGATCAGCATCAGGCACCTCTACCTTATGTATCTTCGAAGGATTCAAACCAAGACTATCAGTAAGAAAAGAATACTGTTCAGCATAAAAAGCATCAAATTGCTGTCGCCATTCCGCAGGGTTCACAAAATATTCGATCTCCATCTGCTCAAACTCTCGCAAACGGAAAATAAAGTCACGGGGAGCAATCTCATTGCGAAAAGCCTTTCCGATCTGAGCCAATCCAAACGGAAGCTTTGGACTAAATGAATCACGAATATTCTTGAAGTTCACAAACATTCCTTGGGCGGTTTCAGGTCTCAGATAGGAAATAGAATCATCACTTTGCTGGGCGCCAATGTAGGTCTTGAACATCATATTGAACTGGCGAACCTCACCAAGAGGATTACCGTCGGGACTTTTTACCAATTTTTCTTTTATGAGTGCGTCCATCTGTTCTGGCTTAAGGCCTTTTACCTCAAATCCTGCCTGCTCAAGCAAATGATCAGCGCGATATCTTTTCTTAGTTTTTAGATCCTCTACAAGTGGGTCAGCAAAGCCTGAAACGTGTCCAGAAGCTTTCCAAACGTTTTGATTCATGAGAATAGCAGCATCCAATCCATACATGTCCTCACGATCAGTCACAAACTTCTTCCACCATAGGCTCTTAATATTATTTCGAAGCGCGACACCATAAGGGCCGTAATCCCAGGTACCTGCCAGTCCACCGTAAATCTCGGAACCTTGATAGACAAAGCCTCGCCTTTTTGTAAGAGAGATGATTTCTTCCATTTTTGAATTTTCTTCCTTTTTCATTGCCATATCCTATCCTATTTCTTATTTCTGAACAATTTCATCCCCATTTTGATAATTAGGATCACTACTTAATTTAGTAGTGAGTGATTCATGACTGTCAGTGATTGAATCTGAAGTAAATGAATCTGTACCGATCAAATTGATATTATTAACCAAAACAGGAATAGCTCCAACCTGACTTACACTTGGAGTAAAAGAAATTTGGAAAGAAACCTGTCGCGGTGAAGTAGAAAATCCAGTTCCTGCAGGCAGACTTCCAGGATCCCATTCGATACTAGAAGTATCTGGGTTATACGTAACCTGCTCGGAAGAAGGACTTGTTTGTGCGAGCCACTTTACATAGGCAGGAAGAGAAGCGGTTACTTTTACTCCTTGAGCATCATTAAAAGTATTTGTCGCGGCAAGGGTGACTGTATAGGTAGTTGTCTTCTCTGACTTCGCTGGGATAGGCCCTGTATTAGTAAAAGGTCCAGTCGAATAAACAATCTGAGGGACAATGGAAAGGCTTGTATCAAAATGAATTTTCTTACTTACGGTAGAAAGGATTTCTACAGGCACGCTAGTGTTATCCACTCGCCTACCACTAACATTCACGTTGAGCGTGATTTCAGCATTCTTAAATTGTGCAAGGCTAGTGATTTGAGGAGTAAAGCTATTAAGATTGAAATTCATCTGGCCAGTGTCTCCTGGGCTCAAGACTGCAAGATTTGATGTATTAGTTTTATCCCAGACAATTGAATTGGAAAGAGAATCATAAAATCCCTGATCCGTCTGCACAGAGCTCTTATCAAGAGTAGTACCAGACAAAGTAACTGTTATTTTTGCATCAGTCACCTTAGAAGGAGAATTATTTACCCAGGTAATATCACCCCGAATATTTTTCCCTGCTTGAGTGCTGTAAGTCGAATCAGTTGAACCATCAAGGGACAGGTCGATGCCGATAAAAGGCTTTTTGATCGATATGGTTTGTGTTGCTGATAAAAATTCAGGATCAATCTTACTTGAATCAGTTTGGCTTTGAATTCCTACCGTGAACCTAAAAGCTCTGTCTTCGCCATCCTGACCCTGGAGAACTCCTCTTACTTTAACTGTTTTATGCTGTCCTGGATTCAAATCACCAATAAACCATGTATTGTTTCCCGATGCCGATACTGGAGCTGGATCAGAACCACTAAAGGTAAATCCGAAACCATACTCACCGCTCAAAAGTACGTTCTTAATTACTGATGAAGAATTGGAAACAAGATCAACAGCAAATTCCAAATTCTGGTTTGAATTGATCTCTTTGAGCGACGTGACCGTAAGAGTGACCGGTACTGAAGTTATCTCTATGTTCTCAGTTTTTTCCTTATCAAAAATTGCATTGGAATTCTGCACTCCATATTCAACAGCAAAAGTGACTGCTTTCTGGCTGTTCTGTTCGCCAAAAAATACCGCCCTTATTCTTTTCTTTACACTCCCGCCTGCTGGGATAGGACCGAGAGAATCAACCGTGTTGGCTTGCTCGACAGCAATATTGTCGGGATTACGAGTTCCCTCCGGATATTGCACTTTGAGATCTGCAGACTTAAGGTCGACATTGTTTTGATTTTTGACCGTGACATCAAGATCGAGTTCTTGTCCCCCACCAATAGAAACCGGTCCCGCGATGGAAATATCAATATTGTTTGATGAAATAATATTTGAACCCCTAAAATAAATAGAGAGGCCGACTGCCGTTGCCACGATGAAGAACAAGAGTGAGAAATAGAAAACCCATTTAGAAAAGGATGAAACCCGCGAACTTTCTTCTACTTCCTGCTCGTAAAAGGTATCATGATCTTCCCAATCCTGTCGTATGTCGGATTCATCCTTTCGAATAAGATTGTTCTTTATAACCGCCTGTGGACGCTCAATACGTGAATAAAGAGCCTTCTTTAGATTCTCAATCCTATTTTTATCCTCACTAGGTAACATAGGCAGTATTATAACACAAACTTACAGCTGACTCTCCTTGAGTGAGCGGTTGATTTCGAGCAGAGCACGCTCCCTAAGCGGTCCCACTAAATGAAGAAGATCTTTGTTCCACGCATTCGGAATAACAGCCTGAGAGATAACAGGATCAAAATCATTATTCTTGTCCACATATCCAAGACAGTGAAGGATACTGAGCACCAGAACACACTCTGTATTTATAATATCTTCTTTAGTCAAGGAAGGATCCAAAAGCAGTCTGAAAGCATTAGAAATCATGTCGTAAAGATTTTCATCCTTTTCTTCTCCATTGAGAAGACGCTTCAAAAGAGCGAACACATGACCTACGACGAGAAGTGACTGCAGATTTGTACGCAGAAGCTCATAGAAATTCTCACTGCAAACTGCATTGGTGATCTTCCAGCCATTCTTGCCCCGAACAAGCGACACTGTAGAAAGAGAAAAATCCATGAGGGCTGGGCGCAACTTCGATTTGCCTTCTCGCACTGCTTGGGCAGTCGCTTCGATCATTCCCAATTCTCGGGTAAATAGATAAAAATATTTATTTGCTTCTCCAATGTTTCGCCCTTCAAGGACAAAGGCTTCGGTATGATAAATATGGTGGGCCATAGATCAAATTTTAACATAAAAAAACCGAGGAGACAGAACGTCATCTCCTCGGAATGAGCCAAACGGCGAAACCTCAGCCGCTTGGCTTCAGACAATGCAATCCCGGCAGGTATTCCTTTCCTTCTGACTGGACTCCTGCGGTTTACAGCGATAGTACTGCGGCGCCGTGGCAAGTTCAGCCCCGTAGGAATCGCCTCCTTCCAAAAAGTAAGGACCCCGAGGGTTTAGCTGTTTGAAATAACGCCGTGGCAAGGCAATCCCCGCTCAGCAGGCCTCCTTCCCCATATCCGACAGTTAAAAACTGGGAGTTAGGATGGTACAGCTCGACGACATCAAGTCGCAAGAGCGGTTCCGGCAGGAATACGAAGCCTTCTTCGCAAGGTCCAAGTGCCGTGATGAAAACTTGAGCAGGAGGCGAGTGAGGACTCGCTTGGATTTGCGCAAGACCGATCGAGACGATCAGTGTCGCGGCGGTGAACAACTTCATACTTCTCAGCATTCTGTTTTCCCTTCTCTTTTTATTTATCTTTTACTATACCCTACTGCCACTCAGCAAATAGAGTGATGGAACGTCGATTCGACGCATGCATCCCATTCGCAATAATAACTCTACCGTAGATTATGTCAATCTAATCGAAAGCTTAAATGCAAGATTGTCGATTTTTATTTCTTCACTTTCAAGACTTCCCCATTCAACACTACTGAGGGATGCATTTTTAGAGAGTTCATTCTTATTTTTCTGAATCAGATCCTTGCCCTGATCACTGGTATCCACGATCAAGACAGCGCTGTCGCTTACGGTCAGATTTTCTTTCTTTCTCAAATCCTGTATTGCACGGAGCAATTCCCTCACTTGCCCTTCCTCCTTAAGCTCGGCATCAATCACTGTATCTAATTCCACCTCTGTAGCGAGAGTTTCTGTATATACGACTCTTTTTACATTCACTTCATCTTTAATTAGCTCAAGCAAACTGTCGGATAACCCAATAGTGTTTTTGCCTTTCTTTATTCGGAGCTCCCTGAGCGGCTGGCGTACTTTCAAATTGACCTTTGCGCGAGCCTCTAAACCAAGTGATACAATCTTCCTTACCTCTTTCATTTCTTCAAGGATCTTCTCATCATATTTTTGTGCAACTGGCCAATCTTCAAGATGAACACTTTCTGGATTACCGGCAAAACATACCTGCAAATATACATGCTCTGCTATGAATGGCATGAACGGGGCGCATACTTTCGCAAATTCTTTTAGTACAAAACGAGTAACGGCAAGTGCCGCATCTTTATCTTCCTCATCATCTCCCTTAAATCGATCTCGGGAACGTCGAAGATACCAAGTAGAAAGATCGTCAATAAATCCTTCTAACGGCCACGCAGCTCGATCAATTACATACGCTTCAAGTGAACGAGTTACTTCTTCGATCACCTGCGCCAGACGGGCCAGAATCCACTTATCAAGAGGATTCTGTATCTTTGGCAAAACACCCAAGACGTCTCCGCCGGCATACATTTCATAAAAAGATACTACATTCTGAAGGCGAAGAATGAGCTTCTTGTAGACCTCATCAACTCCTTTCTCTGAAAAATTTAAGTCTTCGGCATGAACAGCAGGAGAAGACATGAGAAAATACCTAAGAGCGTCTGCTCCATATTTATCAAAAATGAGCGTGATCTCAGGATAGTTCTTAAGACGTTTTGCCATCTTTTTTCCATCTTCAGCAAGTACTAGTCCGTTCACTACCACATTCTCATAAGGAGCCTTATCAAAAAGTCCCATGGAAAGAACGAGAAGCGTGTAGAACCAGCCGCGAGTCTGATCGAGTCCTTCGGCAATAAAATTGGCTGGAAAACCGATCGATTTTTTTAGAAATGGGATGGACTTCGGATTGAAGCTGTCCAAGTTTTCAAATGGATAATGTTTTGAAGCATATGGCATTGATCCAGAGTCGTACCAGGTATCAAATACTTCTGGAACACGTACCATTTCACCCCCGCAGGTACAAGCGAAAGTCACACCGTCGATATAAGGGCGGTGCAGATCGGTTTGATACAACTCATCATGAGGAAACGGAACAAAATCAAGCTTCCTGACTTCTGCAGTCTTGAAGAATGACTGAATGCCACTATGAAACTTTACCGTCTGCTTCTGATCAAGTCCTTGTGCATCGGCAAATATCAGCCAGATAGGAGTATCATGACTTACAATCAAAATATTCTTTCCTTGATGCTTTTCGTTTATTTCATAAAGAAAATCTCCCACTCGTTTACGAATATCGTTTTGATTCTCTCCTTGAGGTGGAGCCTTAGTAAAACGTTCTTCATAAGTTGAGAAATATCCATGATACTCGTCAAGAGGTTTCCCATTAAAAGACCCTGCCTTGATCTCTTGAAGACGAGAATCCTCGATCAGCTGGCTTTTATCTAATCCAAGAATTTCGCGAACAATTTCTGCCGTATGCTCTGTGCGATTGAAAGGCGAAGTGATAATGAGATCAATATGCTTATCCTTTAATATCTGAGCGGCTGCCTCAGCCTGCTTCTTTCCTTCGCTGGTAAGATCGAATGAATGCGGGTCGCTTCCCACTACCCCTTTTCTATTGCTCTCAGCCTCTCCATGTCTCATGACAAAGAAGGTGTTCCTGCGAGGAATTTTTTCCTTTACTTCTGAAATAGAACCGAAGGTCTCTACCTTTTTACATTTTTCACACCTCCATACAGGTATAGGCGCACCCCAAAACCGTGAACGTGATACTGCCCAATCTTTCGCTCCTTCAAGCCATTTACCGAATCTTCCCTCTTTAATATTTGCCGGTATCCAGTTAACTTCCTTGTTTACCGCAACAAGATCGTCTCTTATAGAAGTGACCTTAATAAACCATGATGAAGTAGCATAATTGAGCAAAGGAGTATCACAACGCCAACAGTGAGGATAAGAGTGAACAATTTTTTCCTTTGCGAACAAAGCCCCGTGATGAGCAAGATACTTAACAATTTCAATATCTGCTTTTTGATGAGCGTTCGGGTCTTCCTCTGTATCTTTCGGCTTTACATGTTGACCAGCAAAATCCGTAACCTCAGGTTTAAATCTTCCATCAAAAGACACGTGCTGAATGAACGGCAGTTTCTCCCTTTCGCCAAGCTCTAAGTCATCAGCGCCGAACGCTGGCGCTATGTGGACAATACCCGTACCGTCTTCAGTAGTCACAAAATCCGCTGCGTATACTTTCCAACCATTTTTCTTACGCAAAGCACCTTCGTGACCCAAGTCAGCATGCTGGTAATATGGAAATATTGGTTCATATTCTATTCCCACCAAATCATTTCCTTTGTATTCAGAAACAATTGGATATTCTTTTTTTGTCAGCGCTTGTAGATTTGCCAGACGGCTTTTCGCGAGAATGACATAACTGATCTTTTTTGTACCGTCTTGCACGGACTCTTCTTCAACAAGAACTTTTACGTACTCAATCTTAGGATTGACCGCGAGAGCCGCATTACCAGGTAATGTCCAAGGCGTAGTCGTCCATGCAAGGAAAAAAGTATTTGCTTCTGCCTTCAAACGGAATTTTGCATAGACCGTAATATCGGTAATATCTTTATAGCCCTGATTTACTTCAAAATTGGAAAGTGTCGTCTCGCATCGGGGGCAGATCTGCATTGATTTAAAGCCCTCGTATACCAAACCCTTGTCATACATGGTCTTAAAAGACCACCAGACAGACTCAGTGTAAGTAGTATCCATCGTCTTGTAGTCATCTTCCATATTTACGAAACGTCCAGTGCGAGGAATGATTGTTTTCCAATCCTCAGCATAACGCATCACTGTAGCGCGGGCGGCCTTGTTGAACTTTTCAACTCCGTAATCCAAAATATCTTTCTTTGATTTGAGGCCGAGCTCTTTCTCAACCAAGTTTTCAATCGGCAGACCATGACAATCCCATCCCCATTGGCGTGGAACATGCTTGCCTTGCATTGTCTTGAAACGAGGAATAACGTCCTTGATCGTGCCTGGAAGAATATGTCCGTAATGAGGCTGGCCAGTTGCAAAAGGCGGACCATCATAAAATACAAACTCATCATTTCCTTCAGTCTTTTTTAGAGTTTTTTCATAGATTCCCGCTTTCTTCCAAAACGAAAGAATCTCCTCTTCGCGGAGCGCCACGAGGCTTTTGACAGGCTGATCTTTTTTCTCAGGTTGATTTTGAGCCATATATCACGCTATTTTAACACCTTTTTGCCTAGTTACCAAAGATTTTGATAGAAAAAAGCCTGCCCCGCAAGGCAAGCGTTTTTTAATTTTTCGCCGATATTCGATCAAACGACCACAGTAAAGCCTGGGTTAAAGTGGCGAAACAACAGAACCAGCAGGACTAACGAAATAAACTCCTTGTCAAGGAAGTCCAAGGGTCCAGTCTGGAGATGCCCGAGACGTTCACAAAGCTCTGCCTCTGGATTCCGCTCGTGATGAATGACGGCAAGCAGCTTTTGAAGCAGCTCGTGCGCTGTCTCATTAACAGCGAGCACAATTTTTCGCAAACAGTCTGGAGCGGCTCTCATCAATTGCTCCAAGGCAATTGCTTGCCTTAGATGACGACAAGCCTTCAAGATTTGATTCCGACCGGCGGCAGTATCGTGTGTGATCAGAATTAACTCCTTCTCAAATTCGTTGTCTATGCATGGCAACAAAATCTTCTGAACAACATCGTCACACGGATTCGCCGATGGGCCCACACTTTCTAATCGTACATGCGTCATAAACCTCCCTTGGTTAATTTTGGTTTACCTATTTGTACTTAGATCCCTACACACTGGGTAGAATCATTTCATTTCTATTGATGAGTGTCAACCACAGTTTTTATTGCGCCTACATACTTTCCGGAGTCTCGATACCAAGCAACCAAAGACCATTCTGCATCGTCTCTACAAAGGCGGAAGTAAGAGCAATTCGATAAGGAGCTTCTGGAATATCCACGGCAATTTGTTCTTTCGCATAGAAACTATTGAATGCGCTTGCAAGAGTGATCAGGTAAGTGGCAATATCGCTTGGAGAATACTCATGCGCGGCACGTTCCACAATATCCGGGAAACGAACAAGGAGTTTCTCGATCTCAGCGGTCTCACTTGGCAAAAAAGTTACTGCTCCCTTTACATTCTGCGACTTCGCTTTTTCCAATACCGACTTTGCCCTGACTGTAGAATACTGAAGATAAGGACCAGAGTCGCCTTCAAGCGAAAGCGACTTCTCCATGTCGTACACAATATCTTTGCCCGGCGACTGTCGTAGCATTGAATACTTAATAGCGGCAACTGCTACTTGTTGCGGAGTTTTTTCCTGCACAACGTGCTCCCCTTTTTCTCTTTTCTCATTTGTCTCAGCCATTTTTTCCTGCACGCGACCGATGGTATCCATAATAAGAGACTCGCCGGTTATGACCGAACCTGTCCTCGAGGACATTTTTCCGGTAGGCAACAAAAGCATTCCATGGCCAATATGTTTTGTAGAAGCGGCAAGTTCGGGAAAAATCTGCTCAGCTGCCTTCATTACTACCTTAAAGTATTCAGTGATCTCGTTGGCGGTGATCACGATAGAAAAATCAGGATGCACTGTTTCAAATTTCTTGCGGTTCAATGCAAGCTCTTTTGCCTCATAGGTCGGCAAGCCCTCTTTAGTTATGAAAACTCGAGTATGGAGGCCGTAGTTCTCCCCGTGAAAAACCACTGCTCCGTCACTTTTTTCAAAAATGCCTTTTTCTACATTTTCCTCGACAAGCTTGACCGCATCATTCGCAAGCTGGCTCTCAAAGAAATAATAATCAAAATGAGTTCCCAGGATCTTATAGAGTTCTTCGAAATGTTCGAGGCTCCACCTTCGCCCTTTATCATACAATTCATTTATCTCGTTATCGCTTCGTGCATATACCTTCTTGTTGATAGCTTGGATCTTTGCCTTATTTTCTTCATCTTTATCATAAAGCGAAGAACCCAATGCGTAAGCCCTACCCAGAAAAGCTACGACTGCTTTATTATCATTCTCATCCGCAGGCATCTCGGCCTTCGTCAGCATGATCCCATAGATTGCCTTTGCGATATGTAGACCAACATCTCCTTGATAGTTCGCCCTCTTTACTTCAGCTCCGCTTGCCTCGATCAGCCTTGAAAGAGACTCACCGATAGCATTGCTCATCAAGTGGCCAATATGAAATGCCTTGAATGGATTTGGATCAGTATATTCAAGAAGAACCTTCTTGCCTTTAAACTGTTGATTCCAGCCGTAATGCTTTTTCTCCTTATTTATTTCAGCGAGCATAGTGGCAAAAAACTGTTTAGAAAGATAGAAATTAATAAAACCAGGACCGGCTACTTCCACTTTGGCAATTTCTGGAATTGCATTCTTTTGAATTTCCGCAACAATCTGCGAGGCAAGCTCTCGGGGATTCTTCTTCAATCCTTTGGCAAGCACCAATGCAATATTCGAAGAATAGTCGCCATGGATCAGTTCGCCAGGATATTCCAACGCCACCTTGTCGGCCTTAAGGAAAAGGGCCCGCAGTGCCTCGTTTATCTGAGATTTTAGCTTATCCTGTATGTTCATAACGATTATTCTAGCATTTGAGCCGTATTTATAAAAATGATACAAAAAAGGCCGCTTGAAGCAGCCCTTGAAAAAAACCGACATGTCAGTCATGCTTTAGGAAGCATGAGCCCTCGGCTGAGGCCATCTTCGCGAACACCCTGAGTAAAAATTTCTTGCCCTTCAGTTGTCCCGAAGACTTCCTCCAGGAAAGCCAGGCTGAAGCTGACACCGTACCTGGCGCAGATCCGTATGGCCTGCTTAAAATCCATCTGTGGACCAGTGGGTCTTTGGATACTCCTACTCCTACGTTTTCTATTCATAATGTTCAAGTTGTTTGGGCCGTCAGAAATAGTACTCCATTCTGAAATAGAACGCAACGAGAAAATTAATATGCTAGCCTTTTCTAAACTACTTCCCCGTACTGCCAAAACGCCCCTCTCCTCGCGAGCTTTCGCTCAAAGAATCTGTCTCTTCCAATTCACCAATAATTACAGGAAAAATGACCAGCTGTGCAAGCTTGTCTCCTTTTGAAATATGATAAACTTCTTCCCCGAGATTTATGAGATTGGCATTGTATTCCCCACGGTACCCTGCATCAAAGACGCCGCCCATACTGTGAATGCCCGCTTTCTTTGGCAGACTGCTCTTATCCTTTACGAGAGCGGCGTATCCAGTTGGAAATTCCAGTGCAAATCCAAAGAAGAAGATCCTCCTTTCTTGCGGTTTCAGATCATAGTCTTCACGAGCATACAGATCCATACCGACATCTCCAGGATGTGCGTATGTTGGCATTATCGTATCAGGAAAAAGTTTCTTTACTTTTATCTTCATTATTTGATCTTCAAAAATGGCTTTATAATATTCATGACCTTGCGGTGAATATCCTCTCGTGAGAGTAGCTTGCCCTCCTCATAGCACTCGATGACCTTCCATTCTTTTCTTTTGCTTGCCATGTCGGTGTAAATATTCTTCACTTCTTTTTGAAACTTCACGCTTTTTTCATGTTGATCCTTCGCACCTTTTTTCCCCATGTAGTCACGCATTTCTTTCTGGGCAATGAGCTGTGCAGATATCTTGGTCGGTACCGAGAGATAGATGACAAGATCAGGCTTTGGAAGGCCGAGTTCATGGTATTCCCCCTCTTCGATGAAAGAGACAAACTCCGCGCGCTTGGCCTTTGGCAATTTTGCAGATTGAAAGACAATATTACTTGGAGTATAGCGATCGCAGATGACGTGGCCGTCTTTTAGCGACTCTATCAGCAAATACTTTGCGCGTGCCCGATCGAGCATATATGGGAGTGAAGAAAGATAAGGAGACATGTGGAGAAAATCTCCAAACTCGCCAGACAAACAGCGCCCAATGAGCTCACCGAAAGCTGATTTCTTGTATCGCGGAAATTCAAAGGTAGTGACCGGCCCGTACTTACTCAACGATTTTTCCAAAAGCTGTGACTGTGTAGCCTTCCCAGAACCATCTGCACCTTCGATGATGATCAGTTTTCCGTGATTATAGATCATAAATGATTAATTATTTCTTTCGCAAAACCTTATCAATCTTTTCAGCGATCTTCACCATGTCCTTCTCTTTCTTGCCGCGAGTAGTCTCTGCGGCCGTACCGAGCCGAATGCCGGACGGATCCATTGGAGAACGAGTTTCTCCCGGAATAGTATTCTTGTTCACGATAATGCCGGCCTTTTCAAGCAGATCACTCGCCTCTTTTCCGGATATTCCGCCAATTCCCTGCATCCACGTATCCATAAGAATAAGATGACTGTCAGTACCGCCAGAAACAATTCTCCAGCCAAGCTTCTGAAGAGTGGTGGCAAGCACCTGCGCATTCTTGATCACCTGTTTTGCATATTTTTTGAATGAAGGCTGAGCGGCTTCCTTGAGAGCTACTGCGACCGCGGCCACTTGATTGAGATGAGGGCCGCCCTGAAGTCCAGGAAACACCGCCTTATCGATCTTCTTTCCAAGCTCTCGTGCATCGTTCTTTGCAAAGATCATCGCTGAGCGCGGACCGCGAAGCGTCTTATGCACGGTCGTGGTCACCACATCTGCGTACTCAAAAGGAGAAGGATACGCTTTCCCCGCTACCAGCCCGGCAAAGTGGGACATGTCTACCATGAGCAGTGCGCCGACCGCATCAGCGATCTCCCGAAATTTCTTAAAATCAACCGTGCGAGGATATGCGGTAAAACCAGCGACAATGATGTCTGGTTTTGCATTGAGAGCGATCTTCTTGATCTCCTCGTAATCAATGACTTCGGTCTTCATATCAACGCCAAATGGGATCTGTGCCCAAAACTTTCCCGTAGCGGATACCTTGTGACCATGAGTAAGATGCCCACCATTATCAAGCGACATTCCCATGATCTTCCCTCCCTGAGGAACAAGTCCTACATATACAGCAAGGTTGGCCGGAGAACCAGAAAGCGGCTGAACGTTTACATGCCATTTTTCCGCAGAAAGATCAAAAAGCTTTAATGCCCTTTCGATAGCCAGTGACTCGATCTTATCCACCACTTCATTTCCGCCATAATACCTCTTGCCCGAATACCCTTCCGCATATTTATTAGTGAGCTCGGAACCAAGAGCTTCGAGAACATCCTTGGAAACGTAGTTCTCAGAGGCAATAAGATTGACGACGCTTTTTTGTCGCTTTTTCTCCTGCTCGATGAGTTTTTTGATTTGTATATCCTTCATGGTAAAAATTCTTAACTAGTTGGTAATAACCCTAATCCTTTATCCTCGTAAGTACCCCGTCCACCTTTTTGTACTGGCGGTTCTTATTCTTCTCAACCTTCTTAAGGATCTCTTCACCAAGATCAATATTGCATATCTCTGCAATGCCAAGTAGGAAAATGGCCACATCAGCCAATTCCTCCGGAAAATCCTCCTTCTTTTTATGATACGCGGCAAAAGCCTCCGCAAGCTCTTCATTGAGATAGCAAAATTCAAGATAAATGTCTTTTACATTAAAACCCTTTGCAACCTTATTATCATAAATCTCCTTCTGTAATTTTTTACTTTCAATGGTAGCCATAAAGTTACATATTAGTGTAAGTCTCCATTTTATTATTCAGTAATTCAAACACCACGCCTGATTCTTTAAAGACACGCTTTGTCTGCTCCCCTGCGTGATAATCCATGTTTGAAATTACCTTTTTAATTCCGGAGTTAATGATCATCTTGGCACATACATAACAAGGAGTCATGTGAGAATAAAGCGTTCCACCTTCAAGACTCACTCCTGTGCGTGCCGCCTGAGTGATAGCATTCGACTCAGCGTGGGAAGTACGAATACAGTGCTGGCTCTTACTACCATCAGCATGAATTACAGTATGAAATTCATGCCCAATCTCATCGCAGTGTTTAACGCCTGCAGGAGAACCTACATAGCCAGTTGAAAGTATCCTGTTATTCCTCGCAATTACACAACCTGATCTTCCACGGTCACAAGTTCCGCGTTTTCCTGCAAGTTCCGCAATACTCATAAAATACTCATCCCACGACGGTCGTTTGTATGCAGCCACTGCCTGTTTCGCTTTTTTCATAATAGGTCAATTATATCCACTCCTTATAAAATATACAATTTGCAATGAATAAGGATAAATAGGTATAATCATTTCATGAAAAACTATCAAGAAGTGCTAAAAAACATCATGGAGAAAGGTGTTGATAGAAAAGGAAGAAATGGACTAACACGAGCAATCTTTGCAGTACAACTTCGGTACAATCTAGAAGAAGGCTTCCCCGCAGTAACCACAAAACAACTCGCGTTTAAAGCAGTAAAAAGTGAACTACTCTGGTTCTTAGAAGGAAGCAATGACGATAATCGCTTAAAAGAAATACTCGGCGCAGAGAGAACGATCTGGACAGACAATGCCAATGCAGATTATTGGAAACCTAAAGCTAAATTTGAAGGTGACCTTGGAAGGATTTACGGCGTACAGTGGAGAAAATGGCAATCACCAAATGGAAAGGTAGTCGACCAAATCGCAAAAGTAATTGAGAAATTAAAAACAGACCCGAACGACAGAAGACTGATCGTAAACGCATGGAATCCAGGAGAACTCGACGAAATGGCTTTACCCCCATGCCATATGATGTTTCAACTCTTTCCTGCAAATGGCAAACTTTCACTCCACATGGTACAAAGAAGTTGCGATATGTTCCTTGGTGTTCCCTTCAATATTGCTTCATATTCGCTTCTTCTCTCAATGATTGCCCAAGTAGTGGGAATGACCGCGCATGAATTCGTCATCACCCTTAACGACGCGCATATCTATCATGAACATTTTGATGCAGTAAAAGAACAACTCACTCGCATTCCGACCGCACTACCAAAACTTTGGCTTAATCCTGAAATTAAGGACATAGATTCCTTTAAAATGGATGATATAAAACTTGTCGATTATACATTCCAACCCTCGATCAAAGCAAAAATGATCGTCTAATAAATATCAACACATGATTTCCTTAATTGCTGGAGTTGATAAGAATTTCCTCATTGGTAACAATAATCAATTACCTTGGGAGCGTATTCCTGCTGACATGAAACATCTCCGTGAAAAAACAATCGGAAAAACCATTGTCATGGGAAGAAAAACCTTTGATTCCATCGGAAAACCCTTACCCAACAGGACTAACATTATCCTCACGGGAGACAAAAATTATAAAGCTGAAGGTTGTACTATTGTTCATTCTATTGAAGAAATAAAAGCCCTTTCAAATTCTACCAACGAAATTATAATTTTTGGTGGCTCAACTCTCTATAAAGAATTTATACCGCTGGTACAAAAAATGTATATTACTTTTATCGATGGATCCTTTAAAGGCGATGTGCATTTCCCTTTAAAAGATTTTTCTAACTGGCAAATAGAAGAAGATGAGATACTACAACCAAGCGAAAAAAATAAATGGAAACTCAGGTTTACCACTTTTACTAAATCTGTTTAGATAATTTTACGGTAAGAAACTCCTTAAGCATGTTCGGAATCTCCGACATTTCTTTATACTTTTGATAAGAATAGAAAGGTTTATCGATTCCTTCAAAGAATTTAGTGGCTATTCTGCCACGCTCAGCGACCACAAGGACTGGTATACCCCGCTTTTCAATTGCTACAGCTAATTCATAACCAAGGCCCGTAGAAAGATAATCGCCGATACCAAGCATCACATCACAAGTAGCAAGACAATTATTAATATCCCATTGATAGATCTGACTAGGAGTGCCAGTACCAAGAGGAACAAAGTCCAATACTTCAAAATTCGCGCGAAGCACTTTCTTTACCTCTTCCACCCTATCTTTAAATTCCTGAGGACTACCAGTAAGCCCGCACCCAACATATACCTTAAGCCTTATTCATAATCAAAAGCATAACACAAGAAATAAAAAAACGCTCTGGG
>JARIHA010000001.1 GCA_029288475.1 Candidatus Tayloriibacteriota bacterium
GGCTCGGAGATGTGTATAAGAGACAGGAACTTCCGTTCACTCAAACGATGTCGGCTGAAATGGCTCATTTACTTGGCTGGATATTTATATTCCTCGGTGTGTGCATTACTTTTGGGTTACTAACCAGGATAATGGCGCTGATAGGCGTAGTATTTTTCGTGCTTGCCGTAGTTAGCTATCATACGTATATGTTCAACTACGTAAACTATTTGGGAGAGATGATCCTCTTCCTAATCCTTGGTGGGGGAATATTGTCTTTGGACAAACATATTTATTTTTTGTCATCCATTGAGAATGCGTTTAAAAATGTGGGAGAAAAGCTTGAACCGTATAGTTTCCTGATACTTCGCGTCCTTTTTGGCATTTCACTCTTCTTTGCGTCATTTTATGCAAAATATCTTCATAGTTCTTTAGCGCTTGATACGGTTAAGGATTATAATCTCACTCATTATTTTCCTTTTACTCCCTTGTTTCTTGTTCTTGGTGCATTTATCGTAGAATCACTTCTTGGATTTTTCTTTGCTTCAGGCTTTCAGATTCGTTTGGCCGCAATCTTCTTCACAACCTTCCTTACGATGTCTTTGTTGTTTTTCGGAGAAGTTGTTTGGCCACATCTCATTCTCTTTGGGGTGAATATCGCACTCTTCATGCATGGATATGATAAGTTCACCCTTCAAAGGGTGCTTTTCCAGCGTAATAAACCTGGCGAGCCTGTTTTTTAGGCTAAAAGCTAATCAACGCACCAAATTACTCTCGCGTTTCGTATAGAGAGTATGTCCAGAAAATACATTATTTTAACAGGAACCGTAGTAGTTTTATCACTTTTTACTGCATCACCTGCCTTGGCAGCCACTAAAAAAACGGTTGAAATAGGTACCGTATCATCAGTAGAAGGCAATCTTCTTACCATTGAAGTAAAGAAGGGTAAGAAGTATACAATTGATGCTTCAAGTGCTGAGGTAGTGAAGGGAAGCGAGATTATTGATGTTTCAGATATTCAGGCAGGCGATACGCTGATTGTTAGAAATACGTAGTCTAATGTCCCCAGCGGGCATTTTCATTTAAAACATTTTTTACCACTTCCTCGATTTCACTTACAGAAAATACAGCGAGGCCGTAGCACCATCTATTCCGAGGGCTAAAAGCGCGCGATTGGTAATAGAGATAAAGTTTGTTGCCGAATATCAATCCAGCAGCGTGGCCGTTTTCACCGCCTTCCCAGTCTTCGCCATATGGTTCAATGACTGGTCCAAGCGTAATATATGGTCCAAGAGGATCTTTTCCAGCCGCGAAAAATACGCGCTGTCTTTCGCCTCGCTTTCCCTCTGGCAAGAAGCACACCGCGTTAAGAAGAATATTGCCGCTTGGCAGTTCTATCAATTGTGATCCTTCTAGTCCCCATTCATAATCCTGATGATCATGTTGGTTGTGATGAACAATATTCTCGTGGGATATAATTTTTCCCTTACGGTCCCATGGTCCGCTCCAGGAATCACTCATGCTTTCTGCCAGAAAAAGATCAGGCCTCATTACTTCTCTCATACCTGAATAAATAAGATATTTTTTCCCTGCAATGATGCTTGGGTGGGGATCGTAAATTCCTGCCTCATCGCTTCCTGGTATAGAAAAAAGCGAAGTGTCTAAGAATCTGAAATGCAAACCGTCTGGTGATGCAAGGTGTTCAACTGTGCCTCCCAATTGCGTAAATTCACGCTGAATAAAAAGGTGAAATAACTTATCTTGGAAATCGTAGATGACTCCGGGAGCGGCTACGTGAGGGCCTTGAACGGTTTCTAGAAGTGAGGCCTCATCTTCGGTCCACGGACCTTCTGGGTGGAGAGAAGTGGCATGAAGAATATGCCATGACTTTGTTTGAATACTGCCTCCCGAACCAAAGAGATGCCATGTGCGACCATCAAAGACCGGACAAGGATCCTTTGTATCCCAATAGCGGTTTGACTTGATCATCAGGCCTTTTCGTTCATAAGAAAATTTCTTGGGGAAGAGTTTATCCATGCCATTAGTGACGGCAGGGGAAGGGTATTGTGTCAGCTTGAGCTTTTAATAAAAAAGCCCGCCTTTTGGGCGGGTGATACTGTAATCTGAGGTCAATGTTTAATGGTTAATCCGATGTGCACGCCTCACAACGGCGTTTACTCCCCAAGGGCGAAGTATTACGATCGAGCCAATGGAGGCTGACGATGCTCCTCGCTCGAAAAGACTGGTTACGTCCCGAGGACGAAGAATTCCTCCGCCCGCATTGATCGGCTTCGTAACGCCGACTCTTTTTAATTCGGAAAGGTAGTTTTCTACTAATCGACGCAGCAGTTTGCCTGATAGTCCACCTGGTTGCTTGAATCCTCGTTTGGTAAGCGGGGACACTCCATCGGGAAAATACTTTTTCCAGTCGATCTGGTCTGGCAGTTTCCCGAAGCCAACGGTGTTTGAAAGGCAGATTGCATCGCAGCAGGGATGATCGCTGATTTTTTTGGCCATAGCCACCGGCATTTCTACACTGATCTTGGCACTGACAGCAATGCCTATTTTTGTGAGGCCGCTAAGAATGTCGAGTTGCCGAAGAGGAGAGTCTGACTGGTTATCGATATCATGGCCTGTGTTTGGGCAGGATAGATTGAGCTGAATGCCAAACTTTGTTTTAAATTTGGAAGCACGCCTTTGCATTATTCCAACAAAAAGTTCAACTTCGGAAAGCACATCTTCCGGTGACTCGGCCACTGACATGAATGAAATGAAAAACGGCTTTGTTCTTTTTTGCCAGTCTCCACGATCCAGCAGATTTATGATGCCGGGACCGCTTAGGCTTACAGCATTGAGCACGATGCCATTTATTATGTCGACATAAATACAGCTGGGAATGAGTTCCTTGGGCTGAAGTTTGTCATCCAACGGCATGTTGCCGAGGCGTGCGTTTAGCGTGGTGGTTTTTGAGACGAAAGTTACTCCATCAAAAGAGGTGCGGAATAAGAGACGCAGCCATTTGTGGTAGGAATAGCCTTCACCAAAGAAATTTTGTACGCCGGACATGCCCCAGATAGGGCCGAAATCAATGTCGCGAAGCAGAGTGGTGTTCATATATTTCAAAAAGCAAAAGTTGTTGTGGTTCAAGATATTTCTATCATAAAGGTGGAGAG
>JARIHA010000016.1 GCA_029288475.1 Candidatus Tayloriibacteriota bacterium
TTATCTCCGCTGGAGCTGTAGGCAATGGAGGCAAAACTGGCGCGATTTTCTCGTATTCATATAGCCTGCCAATTTCTTCAACCAAGTCCTCTTCAATGACAAGATCAAGCCGTTCTGAAGGAATCGTCGCAATTAGAACCACCTCACTATCTGCAACAGCAGAACTTCCTCCTTTTCTTACTACTCCAATATTCAATCGCTTTAGCAAAGCAACTGCCTCTACCTCAGACACTGACACGCCCAATCGAGATGAAATATACCCAGGAGTAAACTCAATCATCGTAGTGCCCGCTGGTTTTGGATAAACATCGATAATTTCACCAACTTTTACAGACGGTGAAAGTCGAGTGATCAGAGAAGTAACAAGATCCATTCCTTGGCTCGCAAGCTCTGGAGTAAGTGCATTTTCAAATCGTTTAGATGAATCATTGCGAATACCAACCTGTCCGGAAGTCTTTCGTACCGATGCCGCATCAAAATTTGCCGCTTCAATAATAATTGCCTTCGTATCTTTGGTAACTTGTGCTCTCACTCCCCCCTTCACTCCAGCAATGGCAAGGGGGCCTTCCGTATCAGCGATTACTAAGGCACTCGTAGGTAACGCAATTTCTTTTCCCTCAAGGGTGGTGATTTTTTCTCCAGCCTTAGCAAGCCGTACCGTAATAGCACCTTTCACCTTATCTGCATCAAACGCATGAAGTGGCTGGCCGATATCGAACATCACAAAATTAGTAGCGTCGACTACTGAATTGATTGAACGCTGGCCAATTGCTTCAAGTTTTTCTGCCAACCACCGTGGTGAATCGGTCACGGTAATATCCTCAATCACTCTGGCCATATACCTTAAGCATTTTTCATTATCAAGAGAAATAGAAATCAAGCGAGTGTTTGTTGTTTTAGTTGCAGACTGAGGGCCGTAGAAGTCAGCGAGGTATGGCAACTTCTGTGTATTCAAGATTGCAGCAAGTTCATAAGCTACGCCTCGATGCGACAAAGCATAATGAGCCCGATCAGGGAGCACTTTCACATCAAGCGTCGTATCAGTGGACTGACCCGTTTTTTTCTCAATACCCTCGATTTCAAAAGCATGAAAAGTAAAAAGCTCTCCAACTTTTTCTGGAGTAGGCAATGACTCTTTGAAATATGACTGCAGCCAGTTGTAAGAAATAATCATAAATTTTAAAATTGATCAACAAGACGTAGGTCGCCAGCATATAAAAGACGAATATCATCGATGCCATGCTTAATCATAACCAATCGGTCAATTCCCCCACCAAAAGCGAAACCCTTCCATTCTTTCGGATCAAGCCCAGCTGACTTGAGTACGCTCGGTTGTACAAGACCTCCGCCCATCACTTCAAGCCATTTACCTTTAAAAAGAATGTCTATTTCTACAGAAGGTTCGGTAAATGGGAAAAAGCTTGGTCGAAAACGAATAGCCACGTCATTGCCAAACAGTTTTTTAAAGAAGGTAATGAGCACTCCCTTAAGCTCTGCCAGCGATACATTCTTATCCACCATCATGCCTTCAAGTTGATAGAATTCTGCTTCGTGAGTAGCGTCTGTTGCCTCATTACGAAAAACTTTTCCTGGAACAATAATTCGGAAAGGAGGTTTATGAGATTCGGAGTAACGAATTTGCACCGGAGAAGTTTGAGTGCGAAGAAGCTTTCTTGCTTCAAGCGGCTTCAGCCAAAAAGTATCCTGCATATCGCGAGCGGGATGATCAGCTGGTACGTTAAGCGCATCAAAATTATAAAACTCTGTCTCCACTTCAGGGCCTTGAGCAACCGTAAATCCCATCTCTCGGAAGATGGAATTAATCTCGTTGATCATGAGGGTAATAGGATGTAAATGGCCCTTTTTTGGCTCAATTACGGCTTCCTGCGCACCTTGCTGAGTTTTGTTTGGAACACTATCCATAATAGGCCATATTATATACTACATTTCGACCTGATAAAAATTGCCGCCCTCTTCAATATAAAGAGCTGAGCCGCTAACGCGAAAATCAAGATTTTTAGCAAGATAGACTGGCTGATAATTTTGCTCTGGACGAGTATCCATTTCGAGCGCATAGATACCGTCAGCAGTCTCAAGTAAAACGACGTCATCCCTGTTTGGGAAAAAATCTATTTTTTCTATCTGTGTTGGAAAGGTATAGATACTAGCAGTAGGATTACAAGCCGGAGAAGAACTTGTACTGGTAGCAACTGCACAAAAAAACGAAGGAATAGCCTGTGGACTTCCCTGCCATTTTGCAAAAATTTGTTTTCCTGCAGCCCATATTTTAATATTGTCTTTAAGTACAGCACCATCATTTATTTGATCAGATGAAGAAGTAGAAAAAAGATCGGCAATAATTGGATACTGAGGATTCAAAGTGGAAGTTGCGGTTGTTGAATCAAAAAAATGAAAGTTATTGGTTAAATTTTCTCCAGGTACTAGCTCTGTAATTGGTTGAAGTTTCGGGTGTGAAGGCAGAATCAAAACCGAAGCCGAAGAAACCTTCTTTTCATTGACGACCAAATGTTTTGCCCATGACCAATCACCATCCTTCGCTACTACTACAAAATAATCTTCGGGAAGCAGATTTTGTATATAAAAAGTATCTTCAAAAAAAGCAGAAGAACTGACTTTCTTATAGTTCACATACACATCCGCGCCGGCCGGCACGCCGCTCAAAGAAATCCCCCCGGTGGACACCAGCTTCCAATTTTTATTGAGCCTGTACCCATCTGCAAACAAGACGACCACGGGAATAAGCAGTATAAAAAGGACAGCAAAAAAAACAAAGTAAAGTGTGCGCCTTCGTTGGCTATAAACTCGAGGTATTTTACTCATACGCTTAGTGTATAGGCCATCTCGTCTTAAGACAAGACCAAAGAATCTCAAATGGGGTTGAACGCTCAAATTTTGACTTACCCGCATGTCTATCATAAAAAGTCAGCGGTACTTCTTTATACTTAGCCCCAAGCTTCAAAGTCTCATAAAGAAGCTGAACTTTGTAACCAAATTTTTTACTATAAAGATGCGAGCCCTCAAGATTGAGCTGGTCGGCAAAACCCTTTACCCTTGTAGCCTTCAAGCCAGTAGTCGGGTCAGTAACTATCCAAAAATACGGATGAGGAAAAAAGAGCACCAAGCGTGCCAAATATCCTCCCACATCAGTAAAAATTCCTCGAAAAAAACTTCTCTTATAAGCCACCTCTCCTCCATGTACCTTTCGAGAGCCCAAAACATAATCATATCCACGATCGATTTCCGACAACATACGGGAGATAGTTTGTGGAGGATGTTGGAAATCTGCATCAAACTCACAGACCACGACGGCGCCCAACTGTTTCATGGCAAAGTTAAAGCCAGCTAAATAAGCCGCCCCAATTCCTTGCTTGCCGTCTTCGATAAAGAGTGAAACCGCATTAAACCTCTTCATCTTTTCTTCAACAATTTTTGACGTGCCGTCCGGGGACTTCGAATCGACTACTAGGATTTTCATGTCCCAATTTTTGATCTGAGGAAAAGTTTCTGTACATAACAAATCAATCATTTTGCCAATGTTTTCTGATTCGTTGTAGGTCGGAATGATGACCACTGCAATCGGAATTTTTTTATTTATATTTTTGTTTGAAGTATCCATAGATTATCTCCAACTGTTCAGCCACATTCTTGCATGCAAAGCATTATCAGTAAGCAGAGTTCCATAAGTTAGCGGACTGAAAAATACAAATACAGCGAAGCTAAAGGCAATCACCGTAATCACCAGAGCGACACGTGTTTTTTTGGACGGAATTTTTTCCAAAATATAGGCAATAGCAATGATACTAAAAACCAATGCCGACTCATAATGATACAAGAACATTACCCTTCCGATAAAAATGAATGGCAAAAAATTTACCAGAAATCCGCAAACAATAAGAAACAGCGTGCTTTGATTGCGGAGCAAGCTAAAAAACTTTCCTTTAAGAGTGAGCCAAATAATAGAAATAATTAGCCCGAGCATCGATATGGTGCCAAGCAGATATAATAATGGATTACCCAGAAGGTACACATAAGCGCGTCCTGCCGCTCCTAAATCAGGCCCCTGCCAATAAAATATCGGACGAAGCATCAGTGGCCATGTATACCAC
>JARIHA010000020.1 GCA_029288475.1 Candidatus Tayloriibacteriota bacterium
TTC
Organism: Candidatus Tayloriibacteriota bacterium; assembly: GCA_029288475.1. GTDB lineage: Bacteria > Patescibacteriota > Minisyncoccia > Phycocordibacterales > JARIHA01 > JARIHA01. Next base: position 4 of record JARIHA010000020.1, read on the forward strand.
CAGCCTTACCACCTATTCTTACACTATATGCTTTTTGTATTCTCAGTCAAGGAGAAAAAATAAGGAAGAGTAGACATCTTTTTACACTTTCGATACAATGAGCACTAACTACTATGGAAAAAGAAAAATCAAAGAGAAAAAATCATAAGTACATCTTCGTGGTGGGAGGAGTGATGTCGGGAGTAGGAAAGGGCATCGCCACTTCATCTATTGGGAAGATTCTCCAAGCAGAAGGATTCACAGTCAATCCAGTAAAAATCGACCCCTACCTTAACGTCGACGCAGGAAATATGAACCCCACTGAGCACGGTGAGGTTTTTGTTTTAAAATCAGGTCTTGAGACCGATCAGGACATGGGCAACTACGAGCGTTTTATGGACGCCGAGCTTCGTCGGGAAGACTACATCACCAGTGGAATGGTCTATCGCCACGTAATAGAGAAGGAGCGAAATCTTGGCTATCACGGTAAATGTGTAGAGGCGATTCCTCACATTACTGGCGAGATCACGCGACGTATTGAGGCGGCAGCAGACATGAGCGGTTCAGCGATCTCCCTGGTTGAGATTGGAGGAACGGTAGGTGATTATCAGAACACTCTTTTTATTGAGGCAGCCCGTGTTTTGCGTTTGAAGAATCCGCATGATGTCATTTTCATCTTGGTCAGCTATTTGCCCTTGCCTTCTACGATCGGTGAAATGAAGACTCGTCCGACCCAGAATGCCGTTCGTCAGCTCAATTCCTATGGTGTTCAGCCCGACATCATCATTGCCCGAAGCAGGCTGCCGCTTGATCAAAAGCGAAAGGAGAAGATCGCTATTTCTTGCAGCGTCTATACCGAGAATGTTATTTCCGCTCCAGATATCGACAGCGTATATGACGTGCCGATCAATTTCGAACGCGATGGTATTGCTGATATTTTGCTCAAATCGCTTCACTTGCGAAAGAAGCCAACTAAGCCAGGAATGGCCGAGTGGAAATCGTTTGTCTCTCAGGTGAAGGGAGCGAATAACGCTGTTCAGGATGGCACAAAGAAACCGCTCAAGATCGCCGTGGTAGGAAAGTATTTTGACAGCGGTGATTTTGTCTTCTCCGATGCTTATGTGTCTGTTATTGAAGCGATAAAGTTCTCTTCCTATCATGTTGGAGTGAAGCCTGATCTTCATTGGATCAACTCAAAGGATTTTGAAACGAGGGTAGATGGAAAAGGCGTGACTACGAAAGCAACAAAGGACATTGGTATGTTGGCGGATTTTGACGGCATCTTGGTGCCGGGAGGATTTGGCCAGTCAGGCATCGAGGGAATTTTAATGGCGATACGGTTTGCCCGAGAAAATCATATTCCTTACTTCGGCCTTTGTTATGGAATGCAATTGCTTTGTATCGAATACGCCCGCAACGTGCTCGGACTGAAGGGTGCAACCACCGCCGAGATAGATGCCAATGCTGAACACAAGATCATCGACATCATGCCTGATCAGAAGAAGAAGATCGCTGAAGGAAATTACGGAGGGAGCATGCGTCTTGGTTCCTATCCTTGTGTGCTCGGAAAAGGAACGATCGCTGAGAAGGCATACAACGCAGCGGCCATTGAAGAGCGACATCGTCATCGTTATGAGGTCAATCCGGAATACATAGAACGATTGAAAGCCGCAGGGCTGGTCTTCTCAGGGACTTCTCCTGACGGCCGTTTGATGGAGATCGCGGAGCTTCCGTTCATGTCCGTGAAACCTTCAGCAAAATCTGGAAAGGGAAGTGGTGATTCCGGCGTCTCACATCCGTTCTTCCTCGGTACTCAGTTTCACCCGGAGTTTCAGGCGCATCCGCTTCATCCGCATCCTCTTTTCACCGCTTTCGTAAAGGCGGCGGTTTCACGAAAGAGTGATGGTACAGGGGCTGTGAAAGGATCAAAGAAGAAGGGCAAGAAAACGGCAGTGGTTGCCCAATAGGTTTACCTCAGGCTTACTTCCAGCTCAAACTTGAATAATATTCGATTTTAGCGTATTTTATAAAGGCGTTTTATTGCCAGATCGTCTAACGGTAGGACCGCAGCCTCTGGAGCTGTGTATCTAGGTTCGAATCCTAGTCTGGCAGCAAATAAAAAACAAGCACGCCTTTTACGGTGTGTTTTGTTTTTCATTTGGTGTTAGGATACTGGATGAGAA
>JARIHA010000052.1 GCA_029288475.1 Candidatus Tayloriibacteriota bacterium
GAAATATTGTGTTTGTTGAAGGGTGGTATAGTAATCCAATGAATGACAGAATTTTGCAGGCATACCGAGATGCGGGAACGTTTAATCCTGGTTCTGTTATTATTCCGCCTATTGTCCCAACACCAACACCAACTCCGACGCCGACGCAAACTCCTTCTTCGACTCCCCAAACTTATAACAATAATAGCTATAATAATTCGGCGCCTTCTCAGTCTGGTGTTCAGGCTCCTACGATTGTTACTTCCGGTTCTCTTACCTTGACCCTTTCAGGTAACAACCCAGCAACTCTATCTGTCGGCACGACTTACATTGATGTAGGAATTATTGCTACGGATTCTGCGGATACTGTTGTTCCTATTTATGAAAAGGTAAATGGAAAAGATGTAGGGTTGGCGGCATTTTATCATTTGGATACCAGTCATGCTGGCACTTATACAATCATTTATTCAGCAACAGACAGGTTGGGAAATACTGCCAATGTTACGAGAACTGTAAATGTAGTCGATCCTTACGCACATGCAAGCACGCAGTCTGCAGGGCAGTCTGGAGCATCTCAAAGCCCAATTGTTCAGACTGTTAAATCTCAATCTAATACTTCAGCAAAAAGCACCACAAGTGCTATCTTTACACGAACCTTGCGATTGGGTATGTCAGGGTCAGATGTGAGAAGTTTGCAGATGTTCTTGAATAAACACGGCTTTACTGTTGCACAAAGTGGTACAGGATCAGCCGGTTATGAAGGAACATATTTTGGTCCCGCTACTGCCCATGCTCTCACTCAGTTCCAGAATGTGAATTACGGTACAATCTTACAGCCTGCGGGGCTTACTCAGGGTAATGGATATTTTGGACCAGGTACTATGCGTGTCGTTAATAGTTTCTTTCGTTAGTTTTTCTTGACGGGGAATTGTGGGCGATACAGGATTCGAACCTGTGACATCTACAACGTCAATGTAGCGCTCTACCAACTGAGCTAACCGCCCGTACTATTATTATTTTGCGTTATCAACCAAGACAGCTAACCGTACTTATCTTCGAAGTTCTATATTAGCCTATATTTAGATATTTTTCCATAAGGTTTAGTTCCTAATGTTTTTTGCTATCCACTTTGTGGAAGAGATGGGATTTGAACCCATGAGAAGCTTTCGCCCCTGCACGATTTCGAGTCGTGTGCTTTCGACCACTCAGCCACTCTTCCATGAACCGTAGATACTTAGTATTAATCTGTGACCCTACAGAGAGTCGAACTCTGCTTCTCGCCTTGAAAAGGCGATGTCCTAACCGATAGACGATAGGGCCAAATTGCTTCATTTAAAATCAGCTTTACCACTATAGCATTTTTTCAAAAAATGGCAAAAATATGCTGATTTTTTAGAATAACCAGTAACTTTATTTTTTCTTTATTTTGTATTTTAGGGTAAACTATAACCATGTCAAAAAGATCTGCATTTCTCAGTCTCTCTGTCCTCATCTTTGCAACCAGCGCGTTGTCTGCCAATTATTTTTATCCTGGATTGTTTACTGTACCAAACAACCCTATAAGTATTGATCCGCTTCCTGCTTCGCAGTTGGCTGGAGTTTCTGAAGCTGGCAATACGTCTTCTTCTGAGATCGAAATGGTAACAATTGAGCCAGTTTCTCTGCCCGAGCAGGCTTCCACCACTCTTCCTATTGCTGTGTGGAAATAAAATAGTATATTTATTGACAGTCTTTGTTATTGCGCATAAAATTCATACAAAGAAAGGAATTATGACGACATTTGTATTAATCATCGGTGCCGTTTTGCTCTTTGCTCTTTTTTCATTCAGGGCCTTACTGGCAAGCGTTTCAAAGGCAAGCGTTCAAAATAAGTTTGCATTATTTGATGCCATGGTCGCTGTATTCTTTGCTTGCCTTGCAGTAATGCTCTTTTTGAAAAGATAGTCAATCAACCCTCCAGTAAAATTGCGGTGCACAAGCGCCGCTTTTTTTATGCGTTCAAGTATGCGTAGATATCCTCTAGTGCTTTGACAGCATCACCCGCTGCAATGTTATTTTGATGATAGATACCGTCCGTACAGTCACCAGCCGCCCAAACGCCTGACACTGAAGTGCGCTGATTGCGGGGGTCAACGACGATCTGCTTGTAAGGGGTCAATTGGACGAGATTCTCTACAAAAGAGGTAGTAGGCAGGAGGCCGATTTCAACAAAGATACCACCAGTTGCGAGCTCAACTTTCTCTTTTGTTTCTGTATTTGTGTATACCAAAGAAGTTACGAATGAGTCTCCTTTTACTTCGGCGAGCTCTGCGTTCAAGATCGCTTTCATTTTTGGATTTGAGAGTACCTTCTTTACAGTCACAGGGTCTGCTCTAAAATCATCGCTTCGATTGAGCAGGGTAACGCTCTTGGCGTAGGCGAGAAGCTGCGCGGACGATTCAAAGGCTGCATTTCCTCCACCGATCACTACAACGTCCTGATCTGCAAAGATAGGGCCGTCACAGGAGGCACAGTAGGTGATGCCCTTATGTTCGAAGGTGTCTGCTCCAGGCACAGTAAGCTTGCGTCGGTAGCTTCCAGTCGCAACCAGCACTGTTTTTGTCTTGTACTCTCCCTTAGCCGTTTTTACAATGAAACGTGCAGATGTTTTCTCCTGGCCTTCTGTGTGATTGGCTGAGTTGGCCGTTACGGTCTCTACGCGTTCACCTTCCTTGATGGTTACAATATCGCCAGCATAGGCCACAAGATGTTTTTTAAGATTTTCTGCGAGCTCTGGGCCGGAAATTTTAACGCTTCCTATCCAGTTCTCTATTCCGTCAGACACAATGCTCTGTCCGCCAAAGCTTTCAGTCAAAAAAAGCGTCTTGAGGCGCTTGCGTGAAGCGTATACTCCAGCTGCAACTCCAGCTGGACCGCCCCCGATAATGATTAGATCGTATTCCATAAATATATAAATTAAAAAAGAATATCACTATCATACCGCATAAAGAGACGGCGAACAAGAACATATATTGACTAATATCAATTTTATGATATTAATAATATAGAACAACCGTAATGTCGGATCGCAAATTGAAAAATTATGAAAATTTTTGTTTTTGTTTCCGCTATCTTACTCGCTTGGATTCTTGGGTATGTTGCCAATTGCAGCCTCGGTGGGGTGTTTTGGGAGCTTCCGTGGGCTACGTCCATATGCGTGCCCAGTTTCATTGGATTGATCCTTGGAAAGGAAAACATCAGGGAATGGTTTGCCTACAATAGGGGAGTCTGCTCAAAGTCGCTCATAGGGCTATCCCTGCTTGCTCTGCCTCCAGTGATGTTTGCATATTCGGGTTACGATCCAAAAACTATTCCAGGATTTGCAATAATAATGTGCGGAGGTATTTACTTCGTTTCCGGGTACTTCTACTGGAACTGGAAGCTTGGAGGCAACATTTCATTATTTTCCCGTCACGTTTGAACTTTTACGATTTCACTTTCTCACCCCTGATGACCTCAGGGGGGTTTTAATTTAAAATTTACGTAATAAATAGCAATAACAAAACACTTTCTCCGTCCCAAGCTAAGAGTGAGGACTTCGAAAGTGTTTTGTTATTGCTATTATTCTCTTACTTTAACTTAGACCTCCTAAGAAATGCTGGCACTGCACCCCAGTCATCATCTGATTCTTCTGCTGCATTAACAGTTTTCTTTTCCTTCTCTTTTTCTTCTACTATTGGCTGTGCAATGGGAGCGTTCATTTGCTTGCTCTCTTTGATGCTTGGAGCTACTGGCTGAGGCTGGCTCGGAGTCATGATTGTATTGAAGATTTTTCCCTGTTTACTATTGTCAGCTTCAACGTTGACTCCTTGAAAGAGACTCTTTTTGAAAGTGGTATCAGGGAAGCCAGATGCAATAACGGTGACTCGCACTTCGTTCTTCTTGAGTTTGTCATCGTGTACAGTACCGAAGATAACCTTTGCATTTGGATCGATTGATTCGGTGATGACCTTGGCCGCATCTTGAATTTCAAACATAGTAAGGTCGTCTCCGCCGGCAATAGAGAAGAGTACGCCCTTTGCTCCATGAATAGAGATATCGAGGAGAGGGGAGTTGATGGCCATTTTTGCCGCCTCTTCCGCTCGCTTTTCTCCGCTCGCTGTACCGATTCCCATTAGGGCTGAACCTGCATTGTCGAGAATTGAACGAACATCTGCGAAGTCTACATTGATGATACCAGGAGTTGTGATGAGGTCAGAGATACCTTCAACAGCTTGTTTTAGCACTTCATCGCACATTGCGAATGCCTGCTTTGCTGTTGTCTCTTTGCTGATAACGCTCATGAGACGATCGTTTGGAATGACGATCAATGCATCTACTGATTTTCGAAGTTCATCGAGACCTTGTTCGGCAAATTTCATTCTCTGTTGTCCTTCAAAAAAGAATGGCTTGGTAACTACGCTCACTGTAAGGATTCCCATTTCTTTTGCCACTTTTGCTACGACAGGGGCGGCACCAGTACAAGTACCTCCTCCAACTCCTCCTGCAATGAAGACCATGTCTGCTCCCTTGATGGCTTCCTGGATTTCTTCTTTTGTTTCTTCAGCAGCTCGCTTTCCGAGTTCGGGATTCATGCCGGTTCCGAGTCCGCGCGTAAGATTTTTTCCAATGTGAATTTTGCGTTTCGCGAGAGAGTTCTGAAGATCCTGTGCGTCTGTGTTGACGGCAATAAACTCAACTCCCTTTACCTTGGAGCTGACCATGTGATTGACGGCATTTTTTCCTGAGCCTCCGACTCCGATGACTTTGATCCGAGCGAATGCTTCTACCTCTGGTGTGATTTGTGGCATGATTATTGTTTAATTTCCGGATTCGGAAAGCTAATAACTCTCTGTAACTTACGATATTTTACTCTCGTACGACGATAATAAGTCAATCATATCAAAAAGCGTATAAAAAAGAAAAGGGGTTGACATTGATGGCTGTTGTTTCCTAAAACAACCAAATCGCACATAGTAAGCATAGCCTGTGGTTGTTATTGTTGAGTTGATGGTATATAACTATTAGGGAAATCTCAAAACTCGAACCTATTTTTATATCTATGAAAAGTTCTTTTTCAGACGGTTCAGCTTCAGCGTTTAAGGTACTATTTAGCGTTTTGCAAGAATTTTCCTACATCGAAGATCCTGAGTGCGGCGTAGAGTACGAAAATTCGGCGCTTTCCGTCTCATGTTTTGTCCAGATGTTTTCATCACCGAAAGTTGCAACTGAGGTGGTTGAGAAGGTGATCGACAAGGAAGGCTTTCTTTATTTTGTAATTCTTTCGGTTGGCAAGGAGACCCAAAGAAGTTACGGAATTAAAATCGTGCCCTCCTGTCCGGCGGAAGAATTAAAGATGGAAGATCTCCACGAACTGTGGAAAACATTCATTACCTTTCGCGCCCCTCGTTTTGATAAGGCCTTGCCATTGCTGTGCTGATCATTTGTTTTTTTAATGCAAAATCCCCGCCAATGAGCGGGGTATTTTTTTACAGATGAACTTTACCTTAAGTATTCTTTTGTATTATCACGATTAGCGTAAAGACAAAAAATCCTAAGGAGTCTTTTAGGAAAATTTAATTGCAAAAAATGCATTCCCTTTGAAAGGGAGTAATAAACTGAAGCTTCAATTTTCCGTAAAAAGACGACTATAGGATTAGTTGTCTTGAAGTGTTAAGTGATAATACGAAAGAATACTTAAGGTAGGAACTGCTTGAACCAATCACCCATCTTTCTCCAGCTATCTTTAATGATGATGCGGCTTGCTTTGATCGAACCTTCTCTGTCTCCGGCAAAGCCGAGGATGCAAAGGCCGTAAGCAACTGCCCAAGTAGCGTCTTTGATCGGCGTCTTGAAATTTCCGTTCATGTTGAGTGATGCGATACGAGATGGAAGTCGAAGGGAGAGCTTTGCAAAATCTTCCAATCTTCCTAGTCCTGATCCTCCTCCGGTAATAATAATGCCGGCAGGCAAAAGACCATTTCTTCCAATCTTTTTTAGATGAGCTTCGATGAGTTCGA
>JARIHA010000064.1 GCA_029288475.1 Candidatus Tayloriibacteriota bacterium
ATACTAAAAATTTCGGCACGGCTGCCTATCCGGTCCATGCCCAGGAGACTTCGGGACTCATTCGTAGATCCGAAGCCATTCTAACTCCAGACAAGTTACGTTCACGTTTCTTGAAAGGTATTCCTTTGACCTTTCCAAACGGCGATACGTTTAGCGACGAAGATCTTAAGGACAAGATCTTACTTGCTACCAACGAAGCCGAGCTTTTGCTCAATATGACCGTGACTCGTGAGGCGTTCAAAGAGAAAGCTCCATTTGATAAGAGCTTATACGATTCCTTCATTCACATCAAAACTGAAAAAGGTCCAATCCTTACAATCGAGTCTATTCGCATCACTTCAGCGAATGGCGACAATATTTTTGAAATTCCACCAGATTGGATTGAGACTTCAAACTTTTCTAAGCGTTTAATTAACGTCATTCCTCTATTGGCCGCATTCGGTATTAACTCTGTTCAAGGTGCAGTATCGAACGCCGGTATTGCATTCCTTACTATTACAGGTGGACTCGGATGGGTTCCAGCATATTGGGAAGTTCGCTACACCGCAGGTATGTCTTTCAAAGAAGGCCAAGTTCCAGTCGTGGTGAACGAGCTAATCGGCACGATTGCAGCAATCGACACTCTTTCATTGATTGCACCTACTAACATTTTCAACTCTCAGTCCTTATCTCAAGACGGTATTTCTCAATCGTCTTCTGGACCAGGTCCACGCATTTACGAACTTCGCATTAACGAGCTTGAGCAAAAGAAGCAACAGTTGATTTCAAAACTGAAAGGCATCTTCTCCGGCAAATTCTTTGTGGGGAATATCTAATGGCAGCAAAAGCAATGTTCAAATCAATGCAAGAACACAAGGCAAAAGTGGCAGGTCCGCATTTCCTTATGTCTGCTGAAAACCCTAAGTTTCCAGAAAAGAACGTTCTTGGTATGGATCACGCTACTACCTTGTCACACCTTCAAGGTGCCGGGTACGACGCTCATGAAGTTAACGGTCATTACGGTGCGCCTGAAAAGTCGATCATTGTTTATGGTGTTAATCATGATCAAGCAAATCAGCTTCATGGTTTAGCGGCGAAACTTGGACAAGATAGTTCCATCTATTCTGACGGCACCAATCACACGATGCAGTTTCACCATGGTGAAATGGCCGGCAAGAAGATCTTAGGACAAGGCACTGTTCACCATACTCAAAAGCCTGCCGACTTCTTTACTACTCTTCCTGGCGGAGCAAACCACTTCACTCACAATTTCGATTTCGACAAGGTCGTGTAATATGCAAGATATTTACTGCCTTGCTATGCTCAAGGCCGAAAACCCAGAAGCATACAAGAAATTAGCTGAAAAAGGCATGATGATCGGACACTCAGTTACGATCAGAGGTCAGACTCACCGTCCTGACATCGATATGCCCTATCACGCAACAGTAAAATTATTCAATCCTGACCAAGATCACGCTACCGCAGTACACGATATTGCTCGTACTCTAAAGTTTCAACCGCCAAGTGCAGAGCATACGGCGATTGAACCTACAATGTTTAAGGACCGTTTTGGTAACGATGTTTACGTGCTTAAGCTCCACGGAGATCATGCGAACCAAATCAAAGAGAATAACGCTAAGTTTTCTCACATGGGTTTTCCTTCCACTTACGAATTCACTCCCCATGTAAGTGTGGATAGAAACACATGGAATCAAATCGTTGATTCGGGCGCTAAAACCGCTGCTGAAGCCGGCATTGAGTTTGGTCCTGCTCATTTGAAACAAGGAGACAAGACTATCGCGACATATCGTCACGGTACAGTTCATAAGTTTCCTCAGCAAGAAAAGAAGCTCGCAGCTTCTGAGAAATACGAAGGAGAACCCCTACAGAAGTCAATCAAGAATACAGCTACTGCCGCGATGATGGCAGCAACACTTGGTGTCGCAGTACCTGCGCACAATGCTACTCCTGCAATCGAGCATACCAAACAAGAAATGCAGAATAATGGATACAACAGCCAAAAGATGCTCAGAACTATAGCGTCAGTTGAAAGCTCTGGCGGAAAATTTATGCACCATCGTCAATTAGGTGGAATGCATCAGGGCGAATCCGCATACGGAAAATACGGTCTCACTCCAATTGTAATTCGCGAGACTGTTAAAATGAATCCAGACCTCAAGACAAAATATGGCCGTGCCGCCTCTCTTGAAGGCAATGATTTAAAACATTTTATGCAAGATAATCCGGGACTAGAGGATAAGGTTGCTGAAAAGCACTTAGCTCGTCTCGAACACCATTTCGGGAAAGATCCCGCAAAATTAGGCTATGCCTGGCTTGAAGGTATCAAAGGTACTTACAAGGCATCGAAAGAACCAAAAGTTATCGATGAGCATTGGCACGTAAAGAAAATTAAAGACGCTTATAAGGAGCAAAAATAATATGAACATTTCTCCAAATGAAATCGACACAATTGAAGAAGCAGGCATGCTTGA
>JARIHA010000068.1 GCA_029288475.1 Candidatus Tayloriibacteriota bacterium
TTTTTATTCCGTCTGCATTCAGAAATTTCGCTTCGAATATGCGACGATCATTTTCAGTGCAGGTTTCCAATACCTCGGCTATTAGTCCGTTGAGAAGTTCGAACCTTTCCTTTTGCACGAGTTTCTCAGCGGGGGTTAACTCATCGGGATTTGCAACAGCTGAGTGCATGGAATCTTCGTCATTTTCATAGTAAGGACTATCGAGGAAGACATATGAGATTTCACTCGTCATATCAAGCAGGCCTCTTTTTGACCTGACCCGAATTTTTTGTCTCGCTGCTTCTTGCTGAATCTCTTCCGTCGTAGGATCGTGCTGGAGTTTCTGACCTAAATCACGGATCAGCTTTTTTACTTTGCCTCTTTTTTTCAGGCAATGGCGAGATACTCTGATCGTCGAGGCAGTATTTTCGATCAGATTAATCATTCTGTTGCGAAGACTTTGGCCTGCGTAGCTAGAAAAGGCACCTTTTTCAGGACTGTAATTTTCCGCAACATCCATTAAGGTTAAGTTTCCATCAGATATGATATCTTCTCGGTCCACTCCTTGATTCAGAAATCTCTTGGACATTGAGATAACCAGGGCAAGATTGTGGAGGATAAAATCTTCCAAAGCCTTTGCTCTTTCAGCACCTTCCAGATGCTCAATCTCTCTACCGAGTTTGAAATTATCTTCCTTGGTATAGGGAGGGTATATGGAAATCCATTCTTCATAACTCTCCGCACAGTCTGGAACGGTATATTCATTTAAAATATCCATTGATTTCTCCGGTTGCGCCGTGGTGCGGCTGGGTTTTCAAATTGCTAAATACTATATTACTCAGCGTTTGGCAATAGTCAATCACCATAGCCACGAAAGGACACTTTCTGCTATACTTTCCTGATGTCACTTCAAACTCCTGTTTTGCCCAACCATATGGCGGTTATTCCAGACGGCAATCGCCGCTGGTCAAAGGACCATGGTTTGCGTCCTTGGGAGGGTCATCGTAACGGTATGACTCAATTTCTTCAAACGGCGAAACTTGTTTTTAAACAAGGAGTAAAACATCTTACCTTTTGGGCGCTTTCTATTGATAATTTGCAAAAGCGCGACGCCACGGAAATAAAATTTCTTTGCAGTTATATTAAGGAAGAATTGGAAAAACCGGAGACGATGAAGTATTTTTTGGATAATGGTATCAGAGTTAATGTGGTGGGAAAATGGAAAGAGCTTTTGCCTGATGTTGCATTGAAGCAGACTCTCATTGGTCTCGAAGAAAAAACAAAGGAAGGTAAAAGATTTGAGCTCACTGTGTTGTTTGTATACGATGGAAAGACTGAAATGTTGGAAGCGGTTCATAAAATTGCCCAGCATCCTGCTCCTGCTGAAGAGTTTACTGATACTAATCTTAAGTCCGCGCTCTGGACCGGTTTTTTGCCTGAAGTTGATTTGGTGATTCGTACTGGCGGCGAACCGCATTGGTCCGGAGGCTTTATGATGTGGCTTACTGCCAACAGTCAATTTTATTTTACGCCTACCCGCTGGCCTGATTTTAATGAATCAGAATTGCAAAAAGCTTTTGTAGACTATGCTCAAAGAGGAAGACGTTTTGGAAAATAACTTTAGGAATTGTTCACGTAATACGTAATTGTCTTTTTATCAAAGCTGTAGCCAGAAGTGATTACTATATCAGTCGGACCTACAGTGAAGTTCATCGGTATCACCAAGCTTGAGTTACTAAAGCTCCCTTGGGCATCGGCATTAAATGTAGTACTTACTTTCTGTCCTCTACGGCTGGTTGTGGTAACGGTAATTGGTTCATTTGGAATGTACCCAGCTCCTGATATCGATACTGGCTTTCCCAATGCTCCTGAATAGGAAGTAAATGCTACTCCGGTATAGACTGGAGCAATGCTCATGGTTGTAGCGCCGGTTACTCCGCTCTGTGTACCTGTGCCGCTGACTTGATGATTGTCACTTGCCGGAAGAAGGGGAACGGTAGTCATGAAGACGAATGCTCCAGTACTGCTTGCGACAGCGGTTCCCAGTATTTTGCCATCGAAGGAAAGTGTAACTAGTTCGTTTGGTCCGAACTCGCTACCGTTTATGATCAGTGGAGTGCCTTGGTGTGCATAGTAATTATTGAGCACTAAGGTTGGATTGAAAGCCGCCGTACTGATGATAATATTTTGTGTTTTGGCAGTCTTACTTCCTACAAAACTGAAGGTAACTGTACTGCTTTTTGTGGCGATCGGGATCTGAACTGTGGTTTTAAAGTTTCCTGTTTTATCCGTAAAGACTGTTTTCAATAAAGACGGCTGATGGTCAGTTCCCATACTTATTGCTACTTTTTCTCCTGGAGCATAGCCCGTTCCAGTAAAAGTAAGATCGGTGCCTGGCTTGATGAAGTAACCACTTGCTCCAACTAAAGGATTGAAGGGAGAATAAGCGATGGTAACAGTTGCGCTACTGCCGCTGTTTTGTCCCTGTAATTGTATTTGTGTCGAAGGTGTAGAAAGATCAAACGGCAGAATTATTGCTACGAGCGGAGTAGTGCCGCTTGCATTGGCTGTAGTAGTGATTACTGTGCCGCCAGAACTAATATTCACAGGTTCGTTTGCTGCAAAACCAACACCATTGATATGGACTATTGAACCGGGTGAAGAGTAATAGGTATCAGCAATTCCGACTGGATTAAATTTGCTGAAGTTCATGGTAATGCTTGCTGTTGCATTGGTAGATTCTCCAGTAAAATTTACTACAAATGAAGGGTTAGTACTTTGAAAAGGTACGGTGATGCTGACTTGCTTAGTATTTCCTGTGGCATCTGCGGTTGTTTCTGTTTGGAATGTACCAGAAGTGACTCTCACCATTTCTCCGGCACCAAAGCTGTTTCCTTTTATTTTAATACTAGTTCCTGGAGTTGCAGTATACGTACTTGCAGTAAGGTATGGGTCAATATTTGCTACGCTCATTTTTACTACGTATGGATAGTTGCTTGTTTGCCCAGTGAAGGTAAAGGTTAACTTCCCAATAATTCCATAAGGAATTTTATAATTTCCCTTCAAATTGCCTTTGCTGTCTGCAGTCATAGTTACATTATCATTTACTTGCGCTCCGATGTGATTTATTTGATCGGTGTTCATTACATTCATGTTCACGCTTTCATTTGGGGCAAAACCAACCGCCGTGAATCCAAGAGTTTCACCAGGAATGACGAAGCTTTTTGTAGGAGAAACAATTGGAATGAATTGTCCCGCTGAAACAGTCACCGATGCTTGAAGGCCGGTTTGTCGGCCAGCCGCGTTGATCGTTACTGTAGGATTTCCAAATGGGAGAATGATCGGTGAAGTAGATGAGGCGATAAGAAATTTACCGGCTGAGTCTGATACAGTGGTGGCCACTTCACTTCCATTTAATTTAATGCTGATGCTTTCGTTCGGTGCAAAGTTCACGCCAGTCAGTCCTATTGCTTTGCCGGGGAGAGCAAAATAGGCGGAAGGATATATTTGCGGACTAAAGGATGCTGTTTGGATTGGAATAGTGACAGGAGAATTGCTCAGCGGGCCAGAAAGCTTGAAGGTCATGCTCTGATTGAGCCAATTGAGGGGGATTGGAATTCCACCTTGATTTTTAAATGCTCCGTTGCCGTCGGCAGTTATGCTGGCAAGCGGAGTGCTTCCATTATCCTTAAAAACAGATATTTTCTCATTTGGAGCAAATCCTGAGCCAGTAAAAGTCAGGGTGTCACCGGGACTGATAAAGAAGGTCGAGGGAAAAGCACTCGGAAAAAAACCGCTGATCCAAATTGTTTTGCTTGCTTTTGCATTGGAAACCATACCCAATGCTTCTATAGTATATAGTCCTTGAGAAATTTGAGGGATGATCATGGTAGTAGAAGCAAAATTTCCCGTCTTGTCGGACAACACATTTTGCGTTCCTGGCTGATTCTTTATTCCTATCTGAATCTGTTCGCCTTGGGCGAAACCAGTTCCTGTTAACGTGATGGTGCCTCCAGCCACGCTTGATCCCGGATTATAGTTGATGCTTGGGGTGAAAGGAGTGACGTAGTAGCTGTTGGTAGCCTCGTTGTTGTTTGAGTCAACAGCAATAATAGAAAGTTTCCCCTGAGGTTCGCTTTTTGGAATAGTTATCATGGTAGAAAAATTTCCGTTGACTGCTCGAGCACTTCCTATTA
>JARIHA010000075.1 GCA_029288475.1 Candidatus Tayloriibacteriota bacterium
AACTTAAGACAAGCGAAAGAAATTTAACTACCGGGTATGAAACAATTTTTGTAATGATGAATGAAGAAATAAATTTAGAGAGTGTCGAAAGGGTATTGAATAATAAAAAGAAAAAATTAAACCCGAAACAAAAAGTAATGACCTTCGAGCAGTTTAACCAGTTCTGCAAAGGAAGGAACCTTTAAAGACCGCAGGAAAATAAAGGCCCAAGCCATACATGGCTATTATAGCTGTATGTCGCATAAGCATACTGTGTAAAAGATATATTGTGCGACATAATATACTTATGTAACATGCTGAATACAAATTTATTAAACTACTCTCCTCTTAGCACCTAAAGATTAGTTTTTGAATGAACAATTTCTATTGTATTTCTTTTAGAGTATCCAAGTTATTAGCAGAAGCAAAAATTAATACGTTAATTTAAAAAAATTTTTACCTTTCACTTAAAAAATTTAAAATACATAAATGCAGTTTTACTTAAAACATAATTTACTCGACTGGTCCTGAATGGCTCTCCTACTCTAGCATTATTGACAATTAGCAATACATATTATAGATTGCACACAGTCAACAATAAGCCGTACATTACAACAAATCATCTGTCGGAGGTAACAAATGAACAAAGAAAATCTACTCGTTTACTCGTCAGGAACGCCCAATATTGACAACATTGAATTCGAGATTGTCGAACGTAAAGGAATTGGCCATCCCGACACCCTCTGCGACACAATTGCCGAGAAGGTCTCGCAGGCATACTCGCAGTACTGCCTAAAACACTATGGGATCATATTAAGACACATGGTCGACAAAATCGCTCTGTCCGGCGGCTCTGCCAAAGTCAAATTTGGTAGCGGTGAAATAAAAAAGCCGATTAGACTTTATCTCAACTGTCGGTTTACCCGAACATGGCAACAAGAGACAATTCCCTATCTTGAGATCGTCAAAGAAACGGCCTACAGTCACTTTAGGGAGGTTCTGCCGCTTCTCGATCTAGACCAATGGCTCATGATCGTGGATAACACGCACTTTACGCCGGGACCAGGCGTCGTATACGAAGCTGATGGATCAACAAAGAATGAACGCCAGTTCTTCTTCGAAATCCCCCAGAAGGAGTTTGCGGTTTTCCACGACAACAATTTGCGTTCAAACGATACTTCGACGGCCGTGGCTTACAGCCCGCTCAGTGCCACCGAAAAGATAGTGATACTTATCGAGACCTGGCTAAATGGGAAGGAATTCAAAAAGGTCCATCCATATGTCGGTACTGATATCAAGGTGATGGCCAGACGCCTGAAAAAGCGAATGGATATCACTGTTTGCATTCCATTTATCGCTGCTCACACACCGAACAAAGAATTCTACTTTGAAAAACTGAAACTCCTTGAGGGCATCATCAAGCAATTCGTGATGTCTAAGTTTGGGCAGTTCGATGTTACAATTTCCCTCAATACGAGGGATAATCCGAGCAAATCGGATTATTACCTCACACTGACAGGAAGTGCAATCGAGAGCGGCGATGAAGGCGTCGTTGGACGAGGCAATAGGTACAATGGCGTCATTCCGTTCACTCGGCGCATGAGCATGGAGGCTTGCTGTGGGAAGAACCCTGTCTACCATGTAGGCAAGCTCTACACCGCAATCTGCTCTCTAATTTCCAACGAGATTCACCGCCTCTTGGGACTTGAGACGTATGTTTACCTGACGTCGCAGATGGGTAGGAGCCTGTCAGATCCATGGTCCGCATGTGTGGAGATCTGCGGTGGAGACGCA
>JARIHA010000086.1 GCA_029288475.1 Candidatus Tayloriibacteriota bacterium
GTAGAATCTTACGGCGACGATCATAAATACTCATTCGCTGAAGATTGAGCACATCATCATACTCAAGTACTTGTTTTCGTGAATCAAAATTGAATCCCTCAATTTTTGTCTGAGCGTTTTCAAGGGAGCGGGTAATGAGAGAAGTTTCCACTGGTTCATCCTCAGGGATACCAAAACGGCCCATCAATTTCTTAATAGTATCTGATGCAAAGATACGCATGAGATTGTCCTCAAGTGAAACAAAAAACTGGGTTGCGCCAGGATCACCCTGTCGTCCAGATCGTCCTCGAAGCTGATTGTCGATGCGGCGTGCTTCATGGCGCTCGGTACCAAGCACAAACAATCCTCCCAAATTCTTCACCTCATCGTATTGTTCTGGAGTCGCAGGATTCCCTCCAAGCTTGATATCCACTCCTCGTCCAGCCATGTTGGTAGCAATGGTCACTGCTCCCTTTTTTCCGGCCTGCGCAACAATCTCTCCTTCACGCTCTGCATGCTGAGGCTTTGCATTCAACAATTCATGTTTCACTCCTTCACGGCGCAAATATTCTGAAAGAAGTTCGTTCTTTTCGATAGACACCGTACCAATAAGTACCGGCTGACCTTTCTCATTGAGTTTTTTTACCTCGCGTGCGATTGCCTTAAATTTGCCAAGCTCAGTTTGGAAAATGAGGTCATTGAGGTCCTTTCGTAATACTGGCTTGTTGGTAGGCACTGGGATAGTATCGAGTCCATACACTTTGTAGAACTCCTCCTTTGAAGTAAGCGCCGTACCTGTCATTCCTGAAAGTTTTCTATAAAGGCGGAAATAATTTTGAAAAGTGATGGAAGCATAGGTTCGAGATTCTTTCTCAACCTTGACTCCTTCCTTCGCTTCGACTGCCTGATGCAGTCCTTCAGACCATCGGCGTCCAGGCTGGAGTCTTCCTGTAAATTCGTCGACGATAATCACCTGTCCGTCTCGAACGACATATTCTTTGTCTTTATGAAAAAGTGCCTTGGCACGAACTGATGTTTCAAGATGATGAACGTATTTGATGCCTTTCTCCGTATAAATATTGTCCACACCAAGAGATTTCTCAGCTTTCTCAATGCCTGAATCGGTAAGCGTGATTGTATGAAACTTTTCGTCTACCGTATAATCCTCATCTTTGTTCAACGCTTCTGCAATTTTTGCAAAAACAGCATAGAGATTTTCTGATTCTACCGTAGGCGCAGAAATAATGAGCGGCGTTCGTGCCTCATCAATGAGAATAGAGTCAATCTCATCCACGATTGCATAATGATAATCGCGCTGGCGAAGATTTTTCTCTTCATATTCAATATTGTCTCGGAGATAATCAAAGCCGAATTCATTATTAGTACCGTAAGTAATGTCGGCATGATAAGACTCTCGGCGAGATGACGGACGCAAAAATTCGTAAAATACTTTAAACGAGCCGAGCTGGTCGCGTTTTACATCAAGAGTATCTTCTCCTTCAGTCTTTGTCTGCTTATGAAAAGGATCGTACAAGTAAGATGAATCCTGATTGATAACTCCAACCGAAAGACCGAGAGCAGAATAAATCTGTCCCATCCATACGGCGTCACGGCGCGAAAGATAATCGTTGACCGTCACCACATGCACACCTTTTCCCTCGAGCGCATTGAGATACGCAGGCAAAGTAGCCACAAGAGTCTTTCCTTCTCCAGTTCTCATTTCGGCAATATCCCCTTGGTGCAAAATCATTCCACCGATAAGCTGAACATCGAAATGCCGCTGGCCGAGAGTACGTTTTGAAGCCTCACGAACCACAGCAAAAGCCTCAGGTAAAATGTCGGCCAAAGTCTCGGGTGGTTTTGAATCACTGCCAGCCAACCGCGCCTTAAACTCAGCTGTTTTGTCCCTAAGCTGATCGTCGGATAATGCCTGTATTTCAGGCTCCAAATCGTTTATTTTTTGAACAGTCGAAGAAAGGCCCTTTATAGCCTTTGTTCCTTCGTCGCCAAAAAGTTTGTTATACCAAGCCATATAGAGTTTATCCTAGCACAAAATTAAAGTATTTTGTATTACAGTCCCACCGCTTGAACTTCCCATTCAACAGTAATGTCCGTCTTCTTTTTTACCTCATCAATAACATGTCTTGCCGCACTCTCTACCTCATCGGAAGTTCCTCCTCCATAGTTCACCAGCACGATCGGTTGATTCTCATAACTACCCACGCGTCCAAAAGAATGTTTCCATCCTTTTAAATCGCAAATATGGTCTAGTATCCACGCGAGAGGTAGCTTTACCATTTCTTTGCCCTCTACCATCTCCATGAAGCCTGGCATGCCGGGCCATTTTTCATGCAGCGTTTCATAGTGCTCTTTGCTCACAAAAGGATTCTTAAAAAAAGAACCTGCGGTACCCACCTTCGCCACATCAGGAAGTTTCTTACTCCGAATATCTATTACTGCATCCCTTACTTCCTTCAATGAAACATCTTTAGAGTAACGATCTTTAAATCGTTCTTTTAAATCTTTGTATCCTATATTTACCCTGCCGTTTCTTTGCAAAAGAAATCCCACTTTGACGATCACCCAGTCTTTTTTCTCAGGCAGTTTAAAAATACTGTCGCGATACTGAAAATGACACTGCTCTACACTCATGGTAAAAAGTTTTTCTTCCTTCATGTCAAAAACCTCTACGAAAGAAATGACATCCTTAATCTCAGTACCGTAGGCGCCGATATTTTGAACTGGTGCCGCACCCACACTGCCTGGAATGGCCGAAAGATTTTCCAAGCCATATAAACCTTTAGAAACGGCGAACGCGACAACTGTATCCCAATTTTCTCCTGCTCCCGCAATCAGCTCCACTGTATGATCGTCGATGTCTCGTGTCTTTATTCCCCGTATCTCCATCTTCATGGCCAAGCCATTAAATCCTTTATCTGAAACCAAAATATTTGAACCTCCTCCCAGCAAAAAGAACCGCTGCTTGCTCTTTTTAAGAAAGGCTGCGGCCTCTTGGAGATCCTGTATAAACTTGATACGGCAAAAATAATAGGCCGGCCCGCCGATCTGAAAGGTAGTAAAGGGTTTGAGCTCAATATTGCTTTCGAGTGTCATGATCGTACAGAAATAAATAATAAAATGAGTTGCGTCGAGAGTCGGTTAACGGTGCTGGCTCCAATAATGTATTATGTGAGTGCTTCCGTTAACCGCTTCTTGAAACAACCGTTCTCGAACGCTCTAATCATATCAAAAGAAACCGCCGACACAAACGCAAAACCCCGCCAAGGCGGGGGCTTACGTATACATTTTTCGCACTAACACTTTTCGTTAGCACTCACCAAGACAGTATATCCCGAGATAAAAAAGGAATCAACTTACCTCTCATTACTATAAACTCTTTCCTGTTTGGATCTGGTTTATATAATAATTTCCCTGAGCAGTAAATGAAGAATCATTTTTTATCATCGTCTTCAACAACTGAATAGCAGAAGAATTATCATGCATTTGCACATAAGTGTTCACCAAGGAAAGCTTGAGGTTCACATTTGTAGGATCGTTGGTGATTGCCGTCGTCAGCAGAGTTAATAGCTTTGGATACTGGCCACTGTTTGAGAAATACTGAGCAGCCGCATCAAAATAGTCTGGTTCCAAATCGTACGCTTTCTTATAATGAATTGCAGCATCAGTATTATCTCCGAGCTGCTGCTCTACCTGTGCCAAGTTGAGAAGGATAAGCTGCCTGTTTGGAGAAAGAGTTAATGCCTTTTGCCAAATTGGAAGAGCATCACTGAACTTACCGTAAACATTGAGAAGCGACCCCATGAAATAAAGATAACGAACATCATATGGAGTTTCCTTGAGCTGTTCCTGCATTTGAGTGTACGCGAGATTGAATACTTCGGTCTGAACGGTTTCGGGTGCATTTGCACCCTTAATCTTAAGTGCAAGCTGGACCAGTTGTTCACGCGCCTCATAATTCCCGTATGAATTAAGGTTGAATATATCCTGATAAATCGAAAGGTTTTGCTCTACTCCTCCAGGCTGAGGACTCAAAGCCCCTACAAGTGAGATCGATGCCCTTAAAGCAGGAACATTAATAAAATAAACAACGAGAAACGTACACACGCCGATGATAGCCACTGCGGCCATACCCATAGCATTTTCAGGATCCTCCTGTTTTGCTTTTTTGTTGCCCGACAACAAAGCGCTTTCAAAATCTTTTCCGTGAAGGAAGTGAACGTAAGCAATAATGCTGAAGAAAAGAATATAGCTAGCAATATTGTCGAACACAAACAAATTGTGAATGAAGTAAGCAATCAAGAGACCAGTGAGCACTGCTGGCTCAACGCAAGATTTATTTTCCAGAGGATATTTTTGCGAAACACTATAAATAGCTCCGAGGGTCACGATTACGGAAATAATCAGTCCCCAGATTTCTGGAATGTTCATTGCGTAAAAGATCCCGAGAACAATCGCGCTAAATACGCTCACTGCTGCACCCAATGATAGGAGCTTCCAGAAATCCTTCTTTCCCCATAAGTAAAAAAGCGTGAAGAAAAAGAGAGAAAGATAGGTAATGAGGCCGAGAATTCCACCTGCCACAAGCCAATCAAGAAGAACGTTATGAGCACGGTCGAACCATGGCTCCTGAGTATACATAGCTGGAGAATAATATTTATAGAAAAGATAATTGAAGCTTTCCTGTCCCCAACCGAGAATTGGTCGCTCCTTGATTCCCTGCACCGCCATGGTCCAGATCTGAAGGCGTGATGATCCCTCAGTGTCTACGAATTTTTTAACATCAAGCGTCGCCAACGAAGACAAACGTGAAAGAATTGGGCTTTTTTGTACAAATGGAGTGTTTTTGATGCCAAAGAAAATCACCACGCATAAAGCGAGAGCAACGAGAGCAGAAATACCGGTTATCTTGAGAGCTCGTTTTTCTTTTTCAAAAAATGCGAGCATCGCGGCGATAAATACCAACCCAATAAGAAGACCGATAATAGCTCCTCTAGTAGCAGTACCGATCATCAGCAAGCTTTCAAATACAATGAGTATCGCGTAAATTATCGTCTGCCAAATAAACGAAACCTTCTCGGTAAAATCGTGAAAGAAGAAATAGATTGCGCCAATAATACCAAGCACTGAGATAAGAGAGAGAATTCCTCCGGTAATATGTGCACTGCTCTGAGGACCGCTGATATGGGCAATATAGAAGACAATAAAAGAGCCGAATGCAATAACACATGATGTCACCACGTTCTTAAGCTGCGCGCGTCGAGATATACAAAAGTAAACGAGGAGAAAAACATGAATGAGCAAGTATACAGCAAGGTAAGTTGCGTTTCCGATAGTTCCGTCCAATCGCGTTGAACCCTGATCAATACCGAGTTCTCCTTTATATTGTAGAATTCCGTAAAAACACATAAACAAGCTTACTCCGATTGAGGTATGGAAAAACCAATTCCACAACTTTTGAGTATTGAGCACTGTAGCTGCAACCAAGAAATATGCTGCGAGATGAAGAAGAGTGACCAACCCCTCCATTCGTTCATAATTTGACCAAAAACTCTTATATGGATTGGCGCTAAAAAAATCAGCAACAGTCATGACACCAAGAAAAGCTGCTATCGCCCACAATATCCAAGATTTCTTTGGCAAGAATGTGCGATCACGCATTGCCAATATAAGCCATGCACCTGCAATAAGCTCAACTACAATTCTAAAGATAAAATTCTTCCCTGTAATAAATGGAAAGAACGTGCTTGGAAATAACATCGTGCCCGAGACAACTAAGGGCACAAATGGAATAAGAAATATCCCGAACAAGACGATATAACGCAGTATTTTATTTAATGTCATGAAACTAAAATATTAAAGTGTTGAGTCAATAGTATCGTAAAAAAAGCATTTTTGAAAGATGACCCTATTTGACCTCTTTTGACACCATGAGCAAAAAGAGTATAATGATGAGCATGAGTACAGAGATTAATGTCCACGAAGTATATACAACAGCCGAAACACAAAAACTCCTTAAAGTGAGCAATAGCACCCTCAAGCGCTTGTTGAAGCGAGGCCTTCTTAAAGCCAACAAAGTCGGCGGCCATTACCGTATCCTCGGAAAGGAAATACTCCGTCTTGTCTCTCCCGAATTGGAGAAAGATGCGGTACAATCATACCTGAACCTAAAGAAGAAGGTGGTTAATAAAATTAACAAATGGTAAAAAAACAAATTACAAAGAAGGCACTCATCACTGGCATCACTGGACAAGACGGATCCTACCTCGCAGAATTTCTTTTAGAAAAAGGATATGAGGTCCATGGCATCATCCGACCAGCAAGCACTTTCAATACTTCCCGCATTGAGCATTTGGGCAATCTCCATAAATTTCAAAATATCAAAACGACAAAAATGCGCCTCCACTATGGGGACCTTTCTGATATCAGTACACTTAATCATATTCTAAGAGAGGTTGAACCAGACGAAATATACAATCTTGGAGCACAAAGTCATGTACGCATCAGCTTCGACGTTCCAGAATATACCGGTGAAGTAACAGGACTGGGTGCTCTCCGTATTCTTGATGCAGTAAGACAAACGGGTATTAAGGCAAAAATTTATCAGGCATCATCTTCCGAAATGTTCGGTAAAGCTCATGAAATACCACTAAAAGAAACCTCGCCCTTCTACCCCCGCTCACCTTATGCATGTGCAAAAGTCTATGCCTACTGGATTGCAAAAAATTACCGTGAAAGCTACAACATGTTTGTATGCAATGGCATCCTATTCAATCATGAATCTCCGAGACGCGGAGAAAACTTTGTTACCAGAAAAATCACCCGCGGGCTTGCGCGTATTAAGCTTGGTAAAGAAGATCGCCTCTACTTGGGTAATCTTGATGCAAAACGCGATTGGGGATACGCAAAAGAATATGTTGAAGGCATGTGGATGATGCTCCAGCAGGATAAAGCCGACGATTACATCCTAGCTACAAACGAAACCCACAGTGTAAGAGAATTTGCAGAGGAATCGGCAAAACATCTTGGGTATGATCTCATCTGGAAAGGAAAAGGCCTCAATGAGCAAGGTATCGACAGTAAAACAGGCAAAGTACTCATAGAGATCAACAAGAATTATTTCAGACCTGCAGAAGTGGATATCCTTCTTGGAGATTATAGCAAGGCAAAAAAGGAACTGGGCTGGAAACCAACCATTACCTTTAAAAATTTGGTAAAATTAATGACCGAAGCTGACTATCTGACAGAACAGGAAAAAAATAACTAATCACAAAATTATGGACCCTCGATACATTGAAAATGATTTGTACCTGAAGATCGTAGAGAATATGCCTATTCCCTGCGTTGATCTTCTTGTAATTGCAGAAGACAAGTTTGTATTGGGGAAAAGAGTAAACGAGCCAGGCAAAGGAGAATGGTACCCACTTGGAGGCCGGGTATACAAAAAGGAAACTCTGCTCGATGCTGTAGTAAGAAAAATGAAAGAAGAACTTGGCCTTACGATAAAAACATCCGATGCCACATTTCTCACTACCATTGAATCAATCTTCGAAGGTGACACCATCGACAAGGACAGACATTCTATCAATGCAGTCTACGTCGTGAGATTTCCCAAAATCCCAGAATGCAGTTTCGACAAAAAACAAAGCACCGAACTCAAATGGTTTTCGGAAATCGACAATGAATGGCATCCTTATATAAAAAAATTTTTAACCGCGGCAGGATTTAAATACAAAAAATAATATGGAAATCGACCTTACAAAAAAAAATATTTTGGTCACCGGTGGATCTGGATTTCTTGGTAAGTACGTGGTTCAGGAACTGATCAATCAAGGAGTTCCCAAAGAACAGATAACTGTCCCCCGTTCAAAAGAATGCGACCTGAGAATCTTGGAAAATGCTCAAAATGCAGTAAAAGGCCAACACATTATTATTCACCTTGCGGCGAACTGCGGCGGTATTGGATACAACAAACTAAAACCAGGAGAACTTTTTTACGACAATCTCATCATGAACACTCACTTGATGGAAGCCGCCCGACAAGCCGGAGTAGAAAAATTTGTAGGACTTGGCACTATCTGTTCCTATCCTAAATTCACTCCTGTCCCTTTTAAGGAAGAAAATCTTTGGAACGGCTACCCCGAAGAAACAAATGCTCCGTATGGATTGGCAAAAAAAATGCTATTGGTACAAGCACAAGCATACCGCCAGCAATATGGCTTCAATGCAATCTCACTTCTTACCGTAAACCTCTATGGGCCGGGAGATAATTTTGACCCCACCTCATCTCATGTTATTCCCGCAATCATCAGAAAGGTAAAGGAAGCAAAGAAAACAAACGCCGCTACAGTAGACGTATGGGGCACCGGAACACCGACCCGAGAATTTCTTTACGCCGCAGATGCCGCAAAAGGAATCATCATGGCTGCGAAAAAGTATAACAAACCTGAACCAATAAACCTGGGTTCGGGCCAGGAAATGAGCATAGAAAGCGTGGTAGAAAAAATAATTGCGCTTTATGATTTTAAGGGAAAGATTAAATGGAATCCTTCAGGGCCCGACGGTCAACCACGACGTGCGCTCGACATTGAAAAGGCGCAAAAAGAATTTGGCTTTAAAGCTGAAACCTCTTTTAGCCTCGGCCTAAAAAATACTATTGACTGGTATGATAAAAATAATTAGCCCAAAAAAACCTTTTAGCTTCGACGACCTTCGAGAACTCTGGGTCTACCGGGAACTGATGTACTTTTTGTCGTGGAGAGATCTGAAAGTCAGGTACAAACAAACAGCCATCGGCGTGCTCTGGGCAATCTTTCAGCCGTTTATCACCATGGTCGTCTTTACGGTATTTTTTGGCAAACTAGCAAACATACCTTCTGATCACGTGCCTTATCCTATTTTCGTTTACACCGGACTGCTCTTCTGGCAATTCTTTTCAGATGCCCTCTCTGAAACAAGCGCGGCGTTTACCAACAATCAAGCAATCATCACCAAAGTATATTTTCCTCGCCTACTTCTTCCTCTTTCATCGGTGCTCACAAAACTGATTGATTTCGCCATTGCCTCGTTTATCCTCATCGGATTGATGATCTATTATGGATACGTCCCCCATCTTGCCGGTATCCTCTTTATCCCTCTCCTTGTGTTTCTCACCTTCCTCTCAAGCTTAGGAGCAGGACTGTTCCTTGCAGCCATAAACGTAAAGTACCGTGATGTACGCTATATTCTTCCATTCTTTATTCAAATCATGCTTTTTCTTACACCGGTGATTTACCCAGCAAGTATTGCAGGAAAATACTCTTGGATCCTGGCAATAAATCCAATGACGGGGGTAATCCAAACCGCACGTGCTGTTCTTTTGGGAAGTACGCCCGTAAATCCCCTACTCATTTTATCCTCATTTATTATCGGAGCACTTACCTTAGTGATCGGTTTTATTTACTTTAGAAAAGCAGAGAGTTATTTCGCAGATATAATATAAAAATATGGAACCGATCATCGAAGTAAAGAATATTGGCAAAAAATACAACATCAACCGAAGAACTCGCGGCTATGTATCTCTGCGTGACATTCTAACTGGAATCGCACGACATCCTTTTGCCTTTTTAGGAAACAAGACAAAAGCAGTTTTTGGCCGAGGAAACAAGGAAGATTTTTGGGCACTGAAGAACGTAAACTTTTCCATTAAAAAAGGAGAAGTTGTGGGTATTATTGGTGGAAACGGGGCCGGAAAATCTACTATTCTAAAAATCCTTACAGGGATCACCCCGCCAACAGAAGGAGAAGTTATCATGCGTGGAAAAGTTGCCTCCCTGCTTGAAGTCGGTACCGGTTTCCACCCAGAGCTTTCAGGTCGCGAAAATATTTTCTTGAACGGTGCCATCCTCGGCATGACCAGAAAGGAAATCCAGAAAAAATTTGACGAGATCGTTTCTTTTGCCGGCATTGAACAATTCCTTGATACCCCCGTAAAGCATTATTCGAGCGGAATGTATGTTCGATTGGCCTTTTCAGTAGCGGCCCATATGGAACCTGAGATCCTTCTGGTGGACGAAGTCCTTGCCGTAGGTGACGCAGAATTTCAGAAAAAATGCCTGGGTAAAATGGAGGAAGTGACTCGAACAAAGAGCAGAACGATCATCTTTGTAAGTCACAATATGAATGCGGTGCAGGAGCTCTGCAATAAGTCTATTCTTCTTGAAAAAGGACAAGTCAAAATGATCGGCCCGAGTGCAGAGATCATCTCTGAATATCTAAAGATAACCGAAAACAATAAACCAACTCTTGAATTCGGCGCTGACAAAACAAAGAAAATGCAACTCCGAAAAGTCTCAATTCTCAATGAAAAAAACGCCCCATCAATTGAAATAGAACGAGGCAAGGCATTTTCTATTGAAATTGAATACGACGTAAACGAAGAACTTGTCACTAGCTATGTAGGCATCATCTGCACTGATCAAAACAACGAACCAGTATTTCTCTCTTCTGATGTTGAAAATAATCCTGAACTTCTTAAAAAAAGACCAGCTGGAAAATACAAGACTCTTTTTACCTTCCCCTCACACAGCAATATCG
>JARIHA010000091.1 GCA_029288475.1 Candidatus Tayloriibacteriota bacterium
ACGAACACAGCTTACACCAGAAATGCTTGATCAAACATTTGATAGTGTTGTTGTTATGTCCGAACCTGAGCATATTCCCGAATGGCTTTCAAAACATCCTAACTATGTTTATTGGGAAGTACAAGACCCAAAAGGGCAGAGTTTGGATTTTCATCGCATGATCAGAGATCAGATTCAGGCTTTAATAGAAAAAAATATTACTTTGTTTGAATAATGAGTGCCCTGATGAAAATACACTTTTTGATGACGGGCAATGAATTTTAAGTGATTTTTAAAACTTATGTGTATAAACCATATCCACATGCGGATAAGTAATAAAAAAACTCGACCGTGTGGATCGAGTTCGTGTTGAATTGAGGGTGTATTATGCCACAACTTTTGCAATTGGAATTTTTGCGTTGGTCACTTGGACTGGCGCAATCGCAATTGCATTACGCTTAGCAAAGAGAATTACACCCAAAGCCATCGAAGCAATGCCGATCACTCCAACGGCCTGAGAGGAGCCAAAACGTTCTGCTAGAATACCGCTTAGCCAGCTACCTAGGGACATTCCACCTAGGAAGACAGTAAAGATGAATCCCATGACTCTTCCTCGTATTTCCTTTTTGGTTGCACCTTGAATAGTTCCTCGTAATGTCGAAATCACCATGATCAGCCCAGCTCCCGAAACTACAAGGAGCGCAAGTCCACAGGGAAGCCAGTGTGTCAGAGAGAAGAATACCACCATGAACCATCCTCCGACAACAAAGTATTTGAACAATAAACCGTGTTGCGCAAGCTGCTTTGAGTACTTGGAAACAGCTATGCTCGCCACGAACGCTCCCGTTGCTACGGCAACCTGCAGAAACCCAAGCGTTGCCGGTCCTCCATTAAAGATTTTCTCGGCAATAATGGGAAAGATCGCTCTGTAGGAGAATCCAAGTGTGGCGATGATGCCGACAAGTAGAATCTGCAAAAGCATGCCGTTTTGTGATCGGATGTATTCCCATCCAGATATCATTGCCCTGATGGCATGCTCGTGCTTCATTTCCGGATGTTTTTCTAGACGCATGAGAAGCATTGTCACGATCACCGCGATGAACGTCAGACCATTAATGATAAATGATCCTCCAACCCCCACAAGTGGTATGAGTATGCTTGCAAGTAGGCCGCCTGCGATTTGCCCGAGCATGATAAGCGATGCGTTCATTGCGACTGCAGAACGGAGCTGTTCTTCGGTCGTAGTTGTTTGCATCATGAGCGCATGTCGTGCCGGTCCGTCTAGCGCATTAACGACACCAAGGGAAAATGCCAGAAGTTTTATCTCCCAAAGTGTGATCTGATGAGTGATGGTCAGGTAACCAAGCACGAAGGCTTGTATCATGGCCACGATCTGAGTAGCGTAAAGCACCTTGCGTTTATCAAAGCGATCGACCATAGTGCCTCCAAAAAATGCGAGAAGGAATGCCGGAAAAAGCGATAGAGATGCAACGATGCCCACCTGCTTCGCGGATTCAGTCATGTCTTTGACAAGCCACCCTTGCGTGGCAGCTTGAAGCCATGTGCCGGCAAATGAGATCAACTGTCCATACAAGAAAAGACGAAAATTTGCTTCTTTTGTTGCGGGAAACAGGTTGAAGAGAGTGCGGTTTATTTTGTTCATTAAAAAGAGCTTTCTTTATTCTGGTTGTGACTGAATTACTGAAAAATACCTATTTTTGAATATACCTTAAATAAATAGTTTGTCTACTTTTGTCTAATATACGGGTATTGTCACTTCTGCTTCGAGGGTTGGAAGAGGTGAGAAACGGCTTAATAGATAAATAAAAAGGCCCACTCAGAGAAAGCTCGACTTCGAGCTTTCTCTGAGTGGGTTTGCTACCAATTGAAATTAAACATCATTGCCCTCGTGGCACCAATGAGCGGTTCCCGTTTGAGGCCGGTCATGGAATACTGCGCTCTCCCCAAACTTCCCATAAGGACGTAGACTGCTTTATCACTGCCAATGAATCCTGTCCCACTTTCTCCTGGTTTTGATTGATAGTCGAATACCAAGAAGGGGATAGTTTTTTGGCCAGGTTTTCCAAGTTTGTGTCCGACACCTAGCATCGGATACGAAATGCCGCTCACGAGTGACGTTAGTACAAGTGACGGTTTATCTGATTCCGAGAAGACGTCCTCTTCGGTAGAGTTACTGTCTCTAACGATGTGAGAGTATCCTGGGATAAGAGTGATCAGTCCTTTTCGACAGATGGCAGCATCCACCTCCCGCGAGTCTGCGGAGGGCATGTCGCCACTCCTCTTCACTTCATCGGATTTAGTGATGTGGTCAATTCCGTAGCATCTTCCCTCAGGGTCGTTGATGTCGCAAAAGAGAAAAATGTTTGTGCCGACAAAATCGATATCAAACAGGTGCCCGACCGTGAGAATGTATTCCTTGCCATCACTGTTGTCGATATAGCTTGTGCCGGTGCCGAGCCACTGTATTTCTCCCTCCATGTAGGTGAACAAATGCACCTCGGTGAAATTGATGTCCACTTTTTTTGTTGCTTTGGTCTTGAGTATCTCCCAGTAGTAGGGAGGTGCTTTGAACGTTAGGTTCTTCACGTATGGTTTACCGAGCATGCTTTTTGGGCCCGCAAACCCTACTTTTGGCGGGTTTGCATTTACCGGCCGGTATTTAATGGCCACGTAAGCGCCAATACACAAAATGACGCTGATTATCATGATCCATACGATCCTCATGCTTTGTTTTCTGATCCGTGCGTCCTTCTTCTGAGTCCGTATACTTTTCGCTTTCATAACTGGTTCTCTTTGGTTTGGTTGTCAAAATTGAGATTCTTGTTCTTCATGAAATTAACATGTTTTATATATTTTGTCAAACTTAGAAACAATATTAAGGTTATTTTGCTTCGCATGCTGGGGTGAGGTAAGAACCAGTTTGCAAAAAAGCGTTGGTCAGACGCTTTTTGATCTTTAATGTTTCTTCCGCAGTATCGTAAGTTAAAATATATTTTGATATAATCTCTTAACATATGGAGAAATTGGAAAGTAATGAAGGACAAAAACCCCTCGTGCCTTATGAGCAATCATTTGCTCTTGCTACGGAATTGATGCAAAAGCATCATGATCTGCTTGTTTTGGCTGATAATGAAAATTTTGGTCACGCTGATACCGCTGAAGTTATAAGAGAAATTCCCGAAATCTTTAAAAGAAGATTCTATGGTCATGGTATTACTAGAATCGGAAAACATGGTACTAACGCAGATAAACTGGCTGCTTTCATAAACATATTGGATAACGACACTATTATTGGTGATTATGGTCCTTTGATTGGCGGTCAATTTGGAGCATGGCATGGTGCTGATTTGTTAATTCTTTCTCATGCCGATACGCATCTAGGTGTGCCAAAGGAGTTGTTGGAGATGGACAAGGGTTGGTGCGAAGCGGGAATGGATGGCTTGCTAATGTTGGGGCTTATGTTGTTAGTAATAAATATTATCCAATATTAGATCAACTAAGAAAATTATATCCAAACAAAAATATTATTAAGGCCACAGAAATTCCTGAATATATAAAAAAGGAAGTTGGCAAAAGTGTTTCATTGGATGAATGGTCTGATCTTTAAGTTGATTTTAACTACAAGTTCTATCTATTTTTGTTAAATGATTTGTTTCCAAAAGCACTCCCGATTTTCTACATGTACTCAACAAAGAAGGGTCATAGTGCAAAGCCTTGGTTCGAGAATGAATTGGAAAATTAGTAACCAATCTTCTTCATTAGCGTTATTGCTGGTATAATTACTTTATATGAGTCACGTTAATTCTATAAATGTAAATAATTTAAGAACTGCACGTGAGAACATTGGCTTAGATACGAAGGCGGCAACTAAAAAGATCTCAACTTCTAAAAGAGATCTAGTTTCTGAATGGGAAAATGGAGAATCTCTACCAGATTGGTCCCAGGTTTCCAAACTAGCAAAAGTATATAACGTCCCTGAACTTCTTTTCTTTTCTCAAAAATCTATTGAAAAATATAAGGAGGTACCTGACTATCGTGTTGGTGCTAATACTGAAAATGATGAAGACATTAAAAAACTTATAAACGTAGTTGTAAGCAGACAAAAATGGCTTGAGAAAAATCTTAAAGAAGATGGATGGTCAAAGAACAAACTCCAGGGGTCAGGTCAGCGGCTGAATAGTCCAAAAGCTTTAGCTAAGTTTCTATCTGAAAAGTTAAACATAAGTGTAGAAGATATAAAAGGTGTTTCTGGTAGAAAAAATGTTCTGGATTACTTAATTCAAAAAGCTGAAGAGCATGGAATTTTTGTGGGGAAAACAATCTCGTATCATCGACTAGAAGTTGAAGACATGAGAGGGCTTTTTATCTCAAATGATTACTGTCCTTTCATTGTCTTGAATCGCAGGGATTCACTCTCTGCTCAGATTTTCTCATTTATACATGAATTAGCTCACTTCTTTAGAAAAAGTGATGC
>JARIHA010000098.1 GCA_029288475.1 Candidatus Tayloriibacteriota bacterium
CAATAGATATGCCAGTATTCTTCTCTCCTAAGTTTACGATCATTACCGTCTCTCTGTTGCCTGCGCTTATGACTGCACGCGCAATAGCATCGGCCGCAATATAAAAAGAAACCGGGATCAAGCCTGCCTTTTTTACAAGCTCAATAGTATTTTCGATTACCTTTTTTGGAAAAACGATCACTGCCACTTCCACCTGACCAGCCCCGTTCACGAGATCATTCGGATATTTAATAACTTGATAATTAAACATCGCCTCGGCCGGAGAAATAGGCACGTTTTCTTCCAACTGAAATTCAATACTTTGTCGCAATGCCTTTGGCGGGAGATTTGGCAAAGTAGTAGTAAACAAATACGCCTTATCCTCTGGCAATGAAACACTTACAAACTGAAGATTGAATTCCTTTTTAAGTGATCTGAATGCTTTTTCAATTTCCTGGCTGGCTTCTGGTGTGTCAGCATAAATAGCCAACGGAGTGATCTGGCGTTCAGCATGGCGGCCAAGCTTAAAACCTTCGATCGTCTGATGAAATTCAATCAGGCGAATAGAGTGGCTGGAAATATCCAGGCCAACTGAGGGCATGAGCAATGCTTTCGGGGGCGGAAAAAAACGGAGGAATAGATTTTTTTTATCCGTATTCATATAGCTGTCCTTTATTATACCGCAGCTAGGAAGTAGTGCTAGTGTTTCGAATTGGTTTTTTTGCGAGCTGAGAGATATTCGTAGAGAATAGGCAGGAAAGAAATCAGGATAATTAGCAGAATGATAGGAAGAATATAATGATCTATGTTTGGTATTGAATTACCTAGGAAATAACCAAGGCCCGATAAACAGATTACCCACGAAGCACCTCCTATCGCATTGTAGGCAAGAAATTTTCGATAATTCATCGTACCTACCCCGGCAAGTATTGGGGCAAAGGTTCGTACAATTGGCACAAAGCGTGCGAGGACGATGGCCTTTGCTCCGTATTTTTCATAGAAAGCATGTGAACGTTCAACATGCTTCTTTCTAAAGAAAAAAGAGTCTTCGCGCGTGAAGATGCGTACTCCAATATATGAACCAAAAGAATAACCCACGCTATCCCCTGCTATGGCAGCTATCACGCAACCAATAACCAAAAACCATATGCTAAAAAGATGCTGTGAAGCCAAAAGCCCCGCTGTAAAAAGAAGCGAGTCGCCCGGCAGAAAGAACCCGAAAAAAAGTCCTGACTCTGCGAAGATAACTGCAAAAACACCGAGAATACCTATGGCCTTAATTATAACGAGCGGATCTAAAAAATGAAGCATAGTGAAGTTTAATAATACAGTTCCTTATTTCGCTTTAGTACCCTGCGGAATGTCTGGGTGTGGCTCAAGAAGGGAAAAAGCGCCTGTTTCCGTGCTGACTGCAAAAAGCATACCGTTGCTTTCATGACCTCTGATCACTCGGGGTTCAAGATTGGTTACAAACATGCACTTTTTTCCTACCAAGTCCTGCTCATTCGGATAATAGAGCGCAATACCGGAAACGATCTGTCTTGGTTTTTCCTCTGCAAAATCCACCATAAGCTTAAGAAGCTTATCCGTATCAGGAATTTTTTCCACACTCAGTATCTTCCCCACCGTTACCTCCACTTTTTTAAAATCTTCAAATGTGATCATGTCTTTTATTTATTGTTTGTTAATCCTTTCTTCATCCTTGTATGCCTCCTTATCCAAATAACTTTTAAGAATCAGTGCGGCGGCGGAAGCGTCGAGCATAGCATTCTTTCCCTGGAGATGCTCCGCCTCGGCAGAAGTCATAAACTCCGGCTCAAGGTAGACTGGCAAGCCTGTTGCCTTTTCCAAGGCTTCCTTAGTCTTGTATACCTCTTTCATAATGACGTTCTCCTCCTGCTTGAAATTTTTCGATTCGCCCATGACTATAGCACCTACTTTCTGCTTGGTGCAAAGCTCTCCGATGGATTTTATGAGCGATTCGTTGTTTGGCAAGACACTATGGGCCATGGCAAACTGCCCGCCTTCATCAGAAAGCGCGATGCCAACCCTCTTTTTACCAAAATCGATTCCCAGGTATCTCATATGACTTATTGTTATTCTACACTAAAAAATATTGCAATGCCCATTTTTTCTGATATTATGCCTTGTATCGCTCACATAAGTAAGAGAAGCGAAAAAGCTTTGGATGGGTGGCTGAGCGGTCTAAAGCAACGGTCTTGAAAACCGTCACGCTGGAAACGGCGTCGTGAGTTCGAATCTCACCCCATCCGCATCAAACAAAAACACTCAGTAATGAGTGTTTTTGTTTGCCTAATAGAGATGGGGTGAGATTCGAAAGCCGGAGCGAATGTGAGCCCAGCAGGGCGAACCGCGAGGCGGGGTCGCGGAAATTTCCGAGCGGCGGCGAGGAAATTATCCGTGACCAAATTTCTCTCACCTATCCGCACAGTAAGATTATCGGTTTGGTTTAATAATAGATTAAACGGAGAACGCAAGGTAAAATCTAGCGTTTTTTCGTTTAAAATACAGTTCTGAAGTAGAAAACTCAAAAATTGTCGTTTTCCTCAACTTCGGAACTCATAAAAATCTCTTTTGCTCTTTTAGTATATTTAGTATGATATTTGCAGTGAGATAAAACTGTTCGTCTGCATCAGAATGGTCCTGCATTTGCTCCAATGTTTCAGCCTGCTTTTCCTTCTTTCAAAAGGCTGTCATACATTTCATCTGTAATTCGCCTTGTCTGAACCGATTGAAGAAATAGGAAGGATGCTCGGCGGTTGGAACGGTCAGCTCGCAAAACAAAACTCCCCTAACGGTTAGTTAGAGGAGAAACGAAAAGAGTTGCGGACACCGCAGACGGGTTGTTGCCGTCGAAGTTATTGTCGAGCCTCGATTTTATCATACAAAAAAATAACCCCCTGCACGTTCGTACAGAGGGTAATTGAAGATTTCGTAAACCTTCAAAAATGCGAGGACAAAGGGCAAAGGTCCAAAAGACCAAGGTGCCTGAGTCCAAAGTTCTAACTTGCGGACACCGCAGACGGGTCGAGGCCGTCGAAGTTGCTGCCGAGCCAGTCGTTGCCCTGCCGCCAGTGACCACCAAAGAAGCACAGGTAGCGCACGCACAGGCCGCCGCCCGAGTCGCGGTAAACCGTACCCCAGAAGTAGATGTAGCGGGTTTCGCCCTTTTCATCCACTTTCCAGTCCTCTGGAATGAGGTGCGGGTTGTCCAGGAGGTAGTCGAGCAAGTTGGCATTGAAGACCATTTCGTCGGCGAGTTCCTTGCGGAGCTTGTTGCCTTCGATGCTCTTGCCGTCCTGCTGGTTCTTGCTCAAGTGCAATCGCACTTTTGCAGGGTCCCACGTGAACTTCCCGCCCTTCTTGTGTTCTTCGACTTTCCAGCCGTCGTACGGAATACGAGGGTCGGCGTCGAGGTCAATCACGTGCTCTTTAATAACGACTTCCGAGCGGTTGGCGAGGAAGTTCCTAACACCTTGCTCGCCGCCGAGCTTATTGAACACCGCTTCCATTTCATCAAATGTAAACTTGCCGTATTTTGCCATAGTAGTCTGCCTTTCAACTGATAGTTGTGGTTTACCATGTCCCTGATAGAGACAGGTCTAGACTTTTTCGTAGTCATAGCCAGAAAACCTTGATTTTGGGCTTATTTCAAGGGCTTGTGGCTATGACTACTGCAAGTTAGTGGTAAAGAGCTTACTACACTATAATACTACTTTTAAGCGTATTTGTCAAACAGCTAATTTTTGACTCCTATGTGCAAATTAGGCCGCGAAAATTATCCGTGACCGAATTTCACATGCTATAATCCATTCATGAATTTTGAACAACTGTATACCGAAGCGGTTAAAATTAATCCGTCTAGAAAACTCTCTCCATCTGCCAATTGTGGCGGTGTAGGTTCAGCTTTGATAACTGCAAAAGGTAAGATATATACAGGAATTTGTATTGATACCTATTGTGGCCTAGGATTCTGTGCCGAACATTCTGCAATTGCTGAAATGCTAAAGAACGGTGAATCAGAAATTAAGGAGATACTCGCTGTTAAAGAGAGATTTGATAATGCAGTCATCTCACCCTGTGGTAGATGTCGAGAATTAATGCTTCAAATTGATCCAAAAAATAAAGATACGATTGTTTATATAGCTAAGGACAAAGAAATGAAACTTTCCGAACTTTTACCAGAACACTGGATGAAGCAGTACGAACAATACGAAAACTAACCTGCCTTCTTAATTATCTTCACCAACCCATGATTAGCGTTCACCTCAACGATATCACCATCCTTTAAAACCTGAGTAGCAATTTTTGTCCCAATTACACAAGGAATCTTCATTTCACGAGAAACAATCGCGGCATGAGAAGTAATACCCCCTTCATCAGTTACGATTGCACAGGCAATTTTCATAGCAGAAACATAATCAGGCCGAGTCATTACTGCAACCAGAACATCACCCGGTTTCAATAAATGTATTTCCTTGGCACTTTTAAGGATTTTTACCCTTCCTTGCGCTTTACCAAGTGATGCTGTCATTCCTCTAAAATCCTGAATATCATCAATGGTTCCTTTTCCTAGAAGTTCCTCCTTTATCATATCAACTTGACCTCCGATAAGTATTTCATGTCCCTCAACCCCCCAATACACTACACATTTCTTCTTTCGATCTTGAAGAAGTAAAACGGAAGGAGTATCAATAAATATACGTGACACTTCACGTGGTGACATATATTTCAAAAGTTCAGTTGGAATATTCACTCGTCGAGAAATTTCATCAAGAATGATCGTAGAATAATGTGCTGTGAACATAGTTGCTTTCTTTCGTTCATCTTGCCATTGAGTGAAATCCTCTGTAAGAGCAAGAAGAAAAATCGTTTCTTTATCCAACCGGAGATCCTTCAATATCTTTGATTTCTCCGTCTTATTCTGCTCAGGTAATTCCCTTATGCGCTTTATTTCCCTCTCTATATCCAGTCCAGAAGACTCTATGCGAGCTATTTCTTCCTCAAAATATGCTGTAGTAAGAGATACGGCATCTACATAGTTATTACGCATCCAAAAATATTTATCCCTGTATTCACCGATAAGCTTCTTTTTATTATCTTTCTGTGTTCGTATTTTCAAAATAAGCTGAAAAAGTTCCATTTCTGCGTCTCGAATAAACGATGAATGCGACGAAGCAGTAAGAGCGCAAAAAACTTCAGTAAAACGATAGGCCTTTGAAATAACTTTATCTTTCTCATAAGCTTCCTTTATCCTCTCTTCAAGCATCCGATCCGTCCCGAGAGCAAAACCATCAATCATAGAGCTTGAACTATTGCGATTTAAAACCACCTCAAGAAAAGAGTCATGCAGCTGAACCAGTTCACTGTTAGTCAATTTATAAAGATTTTTATTCCCTATTTCTTCACATTTCTGATAAAAAAGTGACTCAAAGGACTCATACTCTTTCATCAATTTCTTCCCCAAATTAGGATATTTTTTAGAGAGTTCGATAATGGCATTAGTAACACGATCAATGTCAGCAATATCAATGTACCAGTCAGCCTTCCCTTCTTCAAAAAAGCATAGGTTCTGATTAAAAAAAAGATCGTATCTTTTATCGCGCCGCGTAGTGATTTGTGCTTCTCCGATCATGTAAATAAGATAAGGAGCACCGTCAAACCGCTGATGATACCACTTTCTACCTTTCCACTCGTCCCTTTTCTTCTTTATTATGCCTTCTGCATAAGGCATGATCTCAGCGCTTTGTATCGGAGCGTTTTCAAACTTAGATTTTTCTAGAAGAGAACTAGGGCTTACTTCTAGTGCAGTGGCAATTTTTTCCAGAGTTCGAAGTGAAGGATTGCGAGAACCATTTTCAAGCGTACTTATATAGGACGGATCAACCTTAAGAGACCGGGCAATATCACCCTGTGTCAGATTTTTAAACTCTCGCAATAGGCGGATGTTTTTTCCAACTATTTTTTGGAAATCATTATTTGACATATTTAATAAGTCTATACAAGATAGATTTTAAGTCAACAATGACTTATAAGTCATTGTTCGAGCATCCCTTCCCTGCAATGAAATCCAGTGTAAAAGTAAGATTGACCATTGAGAGAAACTATATATACTTAAAAAGTTGTAAGTTTGGAGGAAAACCGCCTTGTACGAGGGGGTTTTATCTTACTTCTTCTCCTTAATCAAAAATGAAGCGATCAGCGCAGTGAAGATTCCCGACGTACCGATCCCCGTTATCATAAGAAACATTGCCACAATACGTCCGGCTGTAGTTGTTGGATAAATATCGCCGTAACCAATTGTCGTAACTGTCGCCATCGCCCACCAGAAACTATCAAATAGTGAATTCACGTGAGGATTTACAGCGTGCTCAAATGCATAAAAAGCGAGAGTCCCTGCAAACATGAGAAATGCCCAAATAGCAAAAACGGAAAAAAGATGGGTCTGCTTTACAAAGCGTTTTAGATAAGCAACAACTTCCTTCACCCCACTGCTGAGACGAAGCAAGCGGAAAAGGCGAAGTAATCGCAAAAGCCGCAAAGCTTGGGTTGCCGAAGTCGTAACGGGTATTGAAGCGAGTAAATACCACCAATTCGCCTTAAAAAAGGCAGACTTTGATTTAGCCAAGAAGAATTTCACTGCGAACTCCAATAAAAAAATAGATGCAATGGTAACATCCATAATATTGAGCCATTGAAGTTGTACCGGCGTTAAGGAAGTCGTATATTCCAAGACCAAAAGATATCCGCTGACCAAAGCCAAGATCATCATTACAATATCGTCCCAAATAACTATCTGAGTTTTCTTATTTTCCATGAGAATGATTATAGCACGGGAAAAAACCACTCGGGAATGGTATGATAAATGCTATGGAAAAACCAGAATCACTATCAAACAATGCTGAAAATTCAAGTTTTGATACAGAATTTGCAAGACAATATGCAAACAGAGAATACTACGAAGTAGCCGGCGGGAACGCCGAAGTGATAGACGTGCGTCCGGAGAAAATAAAGGACGAAGTGCCTGTTATCTTTATCCCGGGCTGGGGTTGTGATCTTACCGTATACGAACCAGCGTTAAAAACACTTACCTCTCAGGAAAGACGTGTGGTCTCTTTTAACCAGCCTCGGAAAGGAGGAGATCTAAGCGAACACGCGACGGAAGAGGAATTAAAAAAATACCCCGCTGCCCAACTTCGAAACTCTCTCAATATTCTTGGGATCATGGAACAAAAGAACATTGAGAAAGCAGATGTCATTGCGCACTCACAAGGAGCCCTAAATACCGTCATCGCGGCAATCCTTCACCCAGAACGCTTTCGCAACATTGTTCTTTTCGCACCAGCTGGCCTCATTGGCGAAGACACTTTTACCCGCCTGGTAAAGGGATTCGCGGCACAAAACAAGCGAGCAGACAGCCTTTCTGAAATGCCGATCTCTGATACCGAGAAACGAGTGGGAAAGGCCGCGCTTGATTCTGTACTCTCTTACATCGCATCCAATCCCCTT
Source organism: Candidatus Tayloriibacteriota bacterium (assembly GCA_029288475.1). Lineage (GTDB taxonomy): Bacteria > Patescibacteriota > Minisyncoccia > Phycocordibacterales > JARIHA01 > JARIHA01. The sequence continues at coordinate 7,510 of JARIHA010000098.1, forward strand.
CGTGCCTTGAAAGAAACACTCGAAATGCCAAAAAGTCAAATCCATGAAATGATCCGCTTTCTTCACGATCAAGGGATCGGTATTGTGGTAATGAGCGGAATGGATGATCCAGTGTTCCCCATGTATCGAATGCAGGAAATTGCAAAAATGGATATGATCGACGGGTTCGTCTCAATGCGAGGAGGTCACGGTACTATTGGAGATCGTCCGGAAGAATATATGGTACAAGCTGAAAGAATGTTAAGTGCATTAAAGAGCCAGGGTGAAAGAATGGCTGATGGAAAAAGGCCCGACCTTTCAAACGAGTTTATATAACCACTCGAAACAAAAAATGAAAACTTTTGTCCAACGAATCCGTCTTCTCTCTACCCTCTCCACAAAATTCCTTCCCTTCTGGATCTTCCTGATCTTTTTTAAGTTTGGTGCAGGACTTCATTACT
>JARIHA010000099.1 GCA_029288475.1 Candidatus Tayloriibacteriota bacterium
ATGGATACTCAAAAAAATACTGCCTCCAAATATTTCACAAGTATTTTTAAAAAGGGTATCCATTTGTGTTACAAAAAATGTATTGAACCAAAATCAATAGACGAGGATTTGAAACGACATGAGCTAATCTTAAATGTAATATTATTTTGCTCAATACTTTTCTTATTAATTCTAGACTTATCAGTTCTGCATAACTCAATCTTAAGAGGTAAGTATTATGATGGTGTTCCTTTTAGCCTTTTTAGTTTAATTGTTCTTATCTTCATAGGTTTATATTTACTTTCTAGACGTGGCTTTTTTAAAATCTCAGCCTATATAATCATTACAATATTTTACTTAGGCGCTACCTATGGTGCATACCAATGGGGGTTGAGTCTGCCGAGCGCTTTATTAAGTTATGTATTGATTATAATAATTTCTAGCATACTTATAAATAATAAATTTAGTTTTTTTGTTTCTTCTTTGATAGTAATTACTATTGCTATTTTAGGAGTCAAAGAAGTTAACCATCAAATAGTAGCGGCATGGAAAACTGAGCCAACATTTATTAGAAATATATTTGAATACTCGGCTTTTTTATTTTTAACAATGACCATCTCCTGGCTCTCTAATAGAGAAATAGAAAAATCGCTACAGAGGGCAAGGAAATCAGAGCAAACTCTCAAACAGGAGCGAGATCTGCTTGAAATTCGAATAGAGGAAAGAACGAAAGACTTGAAACAAATCCAGCTTGAGAAGATGTCCCAACTCTATCGTTTTGCTGAATTTGGCAGGCTTTCGTCAGGATTGTTTCATGATCTAGTAAAACCTCTGACGAGCATAGCCCTCAATATAGACGAACTGAGTTCAAGTCCCAACCCCCTAGTGGGCGAGGCAAAAAAATATTTGGAAAACGCCGTGAAAGTCACCAGAAGAATGGAAAGTTTTATCACAGCAGTTCAAAAACAGATTCAGACACAGGAAACAGAATCATATTTTTCTTTGAATGCGGAGATTGAGCAGGCAATTGAACTTCTTGGATACAAGGCTCAAAAACTAAACATAAGGCTAAATTTTTCGGCCAACAAGAATATCCTAACCAACGGTAATCCAATAAAGTTTAATCAAGTCGCTACAAACCTCATCTCCAACGCTATAGATTCTTACGATGGAATGGAGAACAAGAGAAGTTTTGAAATTAACATCTCCCTAAAAGAAAAAAATGGCGAAGCAATCTTGTCTGTAATAGACCATGGCTGCGGAATACCAAATGAAATTGCAGACAAGATTTTTGACCCGTTCTTTACTACTAAATTAGCACACAAAGGTACCGGACTCGGCCTTTCAACCACCAAATCGGTAGTCGAAAAAGACTTTACCGGCAGCATATCTCTCATAAGCAAGGTAGGAAAAGGATCTGAATTTATCATAACTATCCCCTTAGTAGCTTCCAAGAAAAATGAAAGCAAAAACGGAGCTTAATGTAAAAATTAAAAAAATAACCGGCGAGGCTCTTTCATTTCTGAACAAAGAACAAAAAAATGGATCTTTTCTAAGCTTAACAAGCTGTGATCCAATCACCTTTGGGGCGTCAAAAACGGCTCACACCACCTTCTTTACTTCACTGATCATTTCATGTTTGAATGCTTGTGATCAAGAAGGTGTGCCCAACAAGCTTATAAAAAATATTAAACAAAGAGGAGTCGATTTTATTCTAAGAGAAAAAAATGAATCATGGTCGCTCAACTATTGGCAACGCCAAGGTACTGAGCAGAAAAAAATGCCCTACCCTGACGATATGGATGATACATTTTGTGCTTTAATCAGTCTCTGCCAGACAAGACCCAATGTGCTCGACGGTGATGCAATGGCACAAATCATAAAACTACTCTTATCGACAGAAGAAACACCGGGCGGTCCCTACCATACATGGCTCGTACCAACTGAACAACGAAAAAAATGGCACGATATAGACCTAGCGGTAAACAGCAATATTGCGTATTTTCTTCAGCTGAACAACATAGAGCTTCCGAATATCATCGCCCTTACTGAAACAGCCATAGATAATGAATCTTTTGTTTCCAAATATTATTTTTCCCCTTATCCCATTCTCTATTTTATTTCCCGCTGGTACCGAGGCAATAAAACACAAAAAATTATCAACTTCTTATTAAAAAAGAAAAACAAAGCCGGAAATTGGGGGAATAGCCTTGATACAGCATTGGCCATTTCGACCCTCATTTCTTTAAACGCCGTCGATACGACAATAAAAAGTATCGACTATTTGCTGAATATTCAAAAGGACGGGCATTGGCCACCGTGTCCATTTTATATTGAGCAAATAACAAAGGAAAATACATTTTACTCTGGCGGCTCAAATCTCACCACGGCATTTTGTATAGAGGCATTAAATCTTTATGCTCAACATATTGATAAAAAACGAGAAGTGCCAGCGTTACAATCCAAAACGCTACAAAAAGATCAAGAGTCTGCACTGCTCAAGCAAATAGATGAAAACGTTAATGATTTTATGAAGACACTTACGAAAGAAATGAAGGAGGAAGGCATACTTTTGCTTAACAAACTTATTAATGCGGACACTGACAAGCAGATCCGGCTCCTGCCTTACTTCTTTAAAAAAAGTCTTCGCAGAGATCTTTGCCAAGAAAGGTCTGATCGCTTGAATGCGGACACTCTCCTTCTTCTAGGCACAGCAAACACTCTTGGTTGGATTGCCTACAGAATTTATGACGATATTCTTGATGGAGAAAATAAAAAA
>JARIHA010000102.1 GCA_029288475.1 Candidatus Tayloriibacteriota bacterium
TCGAAAGGCTTTTCCCTATCGAGCCGAGCCTCCTGGCGAGAGCGAGATGGAAAAGCACCTGGCTACGTGGTAGCCGATGGAGCATCAGCACTTTCTTACATCAGAAAGAATAGTTACTCTACCCAATTAATAAGAATGAAATTCAACAATTCTTAATATAATTAGTCGATTCTTAAAAATAAATATTTGCTAGCTTGAGTATATAAATTTTTATATTTTTACAAAAAGATTATAGAGAAGGATTTTGATTAATTTTCCCTTTGGAAATGACTTATAAGGGAAACCAATTTTGTAAATCTATCTTCTTGCTGCTTCTTATATAAATTGGCATCATCAATCATCTCCTGAAGATGTAATTTATTCTGAGAATAAGTATATGCTATCGCATTTCTTGGATAAATTAAATTAAGCTCTAATATTTTAAAATTATCCTTTTCAGTTTCAAACAATGTCTTTCTTTTAATATTAAGACCAATTCTATTGGCATTTCTTTTCTGATCTCGTGCCGTAATTAATATTTCCGGTGTCAATGAGAATATATGAGTTTTTTGCATAAAACTCGGGCCATAAAAGTATTTTCCCGTCCATTCTGGAAAAATCTCAGTAACCGGATTATCAGAAGTGACAAATTTTTTACTTGATTTAGATATGTAGATAAGCCAATCTTTATGAAATAAAAGATTTCTAAAACCCTCCATTTCATCGAGCAATCTTAAGTGTATAATATTGTTATCTGCCCTTTCTAATACCGTTCCTCTCTCTGCCAATTGCGTCTGTAGACTCTCGTCCATGCGCTTAATCTGCTTTCTCATGTAAGGACCCCGAAGGTACTGCATTGACATGAAAGTTGAAATAATTAATTTATCATAGGAGGTTATTTCCCTACAATCAATAATTCTTGCCACTATCCCATCATAAAGTTTAGAAATTTTATCCTCAACATTTTGCAAAGCCTTTTCTATTTTTTGACTTATGTCATCCTTTTTATTATGAACGCTATAGAAATATTCCTCATTACAAACACTTTTTGGAGTTCTACTTAACACCACCTTACGGAGTTCACAGTTTAAAATTTCTAACTTTCCTTCTGAATTTGTAAACTTTCTCAAATAAAATTGAGGTACGTAATGTTGATCCTTTGTTATCTGCTCATCCGTTTTTTCTGTCTTTTCCTTCATAAAGAAAGTATAGCAAAATTCCTCAAATAAATTATATCCCCCCGACGGAGACAACTGTCACATAGCGGATCAATATCCACGAACCATATTCACGAAAAATCCCCTCGTACCTCTCTCGACCAACAATTAACCGAGCGCTGGCAAAAATATCACCCTCTACTTCGTAGGGGCTTTTTATTTCTTGCTCTTTTCATATTCCTGATAGGAAAGACATGAAGCTAAAAACAAATAAGATTACTGATTATCCAAATCTTTACACGTCTGTTTCTCTGTATTAAGAAAATTAATGGCCAAATTCTGAAAATTTCCATAGAAGAGATCAGTGACCGCAGTAGAACTTTTATCAACCATCTGTGCATTTTTTATTACATTTTGAACATCCTTATTGCAGTAAGTTTTTTCTGTATCATATGAAAAATTATTGTATCCCATTTGAGCAATAACAAGATTATTTTTCATAAATAATGCAATATCTTCAAAATTACTAATATAGTCTTCAATTTCCAAATCAGTAAATCTAGAAAGAAGAGGATAGCTACCATCATGACCTTGTATGGCTTGAGTGATTGAATCGTATTGACTACTGTGCAAATTATCACCTAACCTCAAAAGAAAATCTGCAGAGGCAACTTCCCTACTTTGTTCCAAAGTTTCATTTTGTATTTTAGTTTGAATCACCAACTCTTTTAGCTGATATAGACTAAAAACAA
>JARIHA010000104.1 GCA_029288475.1 Candidatus Tayloriibacteriota bacterium
GTGCAAACCTTGCACAGGAACGAGGAAGCTACACTCACTTCCAGGGTTCTGAATGGTCAAAAGGAAAAGTTCCATTTGATACATTACAAAAACTTGAAGCTGACCGAGGAATAATGCTCACGGTCTCAAAGGAAAGCAAACATAAAGGTTTGAACTGGGATCTTCTCCGAGCAAAAGTAAAGAAGGGAATGAGAAATGCTACCCTCATGGCAGTTGCTCCAAACGCAAACATCGGTCTTGTTGCCGCTACTACTCCAGGAATCGATCCTCGTTTCGCGCAGGTATTTTCAAGAAATAAGATTTCTGGAAAGTATCTCGATCTGAATCATAACCTCGTTAAGGATCTCAAGAACATGGGTATCTGGGAGAAAGTAAAAGAACCGATCATTGAAAATCAGGGAGATATCTCAGGTATTCCTGGAATTCCTCAGCATATTAAAGATATTTACAAGACTTCTTTCACCACTTCACCGATTGCCTTCATTGAAGTTGCCGCTCGCGCTCAAAAGTGGATCGATCAGGGACTTTCTCGCAATATGTATCTTGAAACTCGTGATATTGATGAGACTATGGGTATCTATATGACCGCATGGGAGAAAGGAGTGAAGACTACCTATTATCTGCACATGAAGCCACGTCATACCGCTGAACAGAGCACTACTTCCGTGAACAAGGCTCAGAGAATCGGAAAGATCGGTTTCGCCGCAGTTTCAGGAATGAAAAAGGCTGTCGAAGTTGAGGAAATTATGCAGGTAAAGATTTCTACTCCTGATATTAGCACTCAGAATCCTCTCGAGGTGGTAGAGACAGTGATAGAGAAAATAACGATTTCTGTCCCTGCTCCAAAAATTGTCCCAGTCTCTGTTCCTGCGGCTCCGGTCTCTGTCGCGGCTCCAATAGCATCTTCAATGCAGATGCAGCCAAGAGCTTTCGCAAACGTGGGGGCTAACACTGCAACGGTCGCAACATCTGCACCTGCTCCAAAGATGTCGTCATCAAGTAATGCAGCAAAAGTCTGTCCAATTGACCCAGCGGAACGTGCTCAGTGCGATAGTTGTCAGTAAAACTATCAATCTATTTTGAAATAGGATAAGATTATTGATAATTAAGAGTTAATAAAATTAAATACTATGCTTCTAGGAAAAGCTTCAGCGGAAGATATGAATTTGCATCCCATTAAATATCCATGGGCTTATAATCTGTACAATCAGGCGGTCCGAAACACGTGGTTTCCTCATGAAATTGCGTTAAAGGAAGATTTGGAAGACTGGGTAAAAATGACTGATGATGAACAGCATGCGGTGAAATTTCTTATGGCTTTCTTCAATCCTGCCGAGCTTATCGTTAATCGTTCCATTGCTCTTGGTATTTATCCATACCTCAAGTCACCTGAGTGTCATCTCTATCTCGCGAAGCAAATGTGGGAGGAGGCAAACCACTGTGTTTCTTTTGAATACGTCCTCGAGACATTTCCTTTTGACAAGGAAAAGATCTTCGATCTTCACCTGACAGTGCCTTCAATGCAGGCAAAGGAGGAATACATCATGAAGTATCTTCGAAGGATGACAGAGGAGAAGCTTGATATCGAAACTCCAGAAGGAAAAAAGGATTTTATCCGAAATCTTGTTGCTACGAATATTGTTATGGAGGGTATCTGGTTTTATAGCGGTTTTATGGTTGCGCTCTCATTCCGCCAAAGAAATCAGCTTCGAAACTTTGGTTCTATGATCAACTGGGTCATTCGAGATGAAAGCCTTCATCTTCAGTTCGGGATCAATCTTATTCACAATATTCTTGAGGAAAATCAGGTTCTTCTTACTGAAGAATTTGCCAATGAAATCCGCTCTATCATTATTGAAGGAGTAGATCGCGAAGTTGCCTACAATAAGGATCTTTTTCCAAACGGAATCTTGGGACTCAATGCCGACTATGTAAACCAGTATGTGCAATATGTAGCAGATCGACGATTGGAAGAATTGGGACTGGCAAAACATTATAACGCTACTAATCCGGCAAAATGGATGAGTACGGCGACTGATGTATTTGAACTCGTAAATTTCTTTGAAGCTCAGAATACAAGTTATGAGGTAGATGCTCACTCAGGAAAATCGAGTAAGCCTGCGGGCGTGTCGCCAGCTAAGGCTTCAACTCAAGCCGAAGAATAATCAACGCTCGCATGGAAAAGCATCCGCTTCAATACATGAGCACCAGTGAAATAGAACCTGGGTTGATTGTTGGAGGGCTTATCTGCTGCAAGGAGCATTTTGAAGAAGAGCTTGGTGCCGTAGGGCACTTAGCTCTTCTTTCGTTTGAGCGTGAAAAGCCGGAAGTCTTAAGTGATGCCGCAAACTTGGAAGCGTATCTTTTTATCGCAGTGGGGGATGGGGAAGCTTTGAGTATCGAACAATTTCAAGCTTCTGTTGACTACATCACCAATCAAAGAGAATTATCTCGCACTGTTTATGTGCATTGCCTGAATGGCTTCGGGAGATCTCCAAGTGCTTTGGCGGCTTATTTTGTAAGCAAGGGAATGTCCGTAGAAGATGCGGTGGAAAAGATAAAACAAAAACGCCCGCTTATATATCTCAACTCGCTCCAATTTTCCGCCCTCTATGATTATAAAAAATCGCTGATGAACAGACGATAAGGAAAAAATAAAAAGTTATTCGTTGTGTGCATATTACTGTCGAGTTATTATTAGAAAATGAAAAAAATATCCTTCTCGGTCGTGTTGGGC
>JARIHA010000118.1 GCA_029288475.1 Candidatus Tayloriibacteriota bacterium
ACGTAATCCCTTTCACCCTTTTACCATCAAGCATTTTCAACGATCTGTTGTGATGCCGAGGATCTGGTTCAAGGGATTTATGGAATTTGACGTGATAAGAATAACGATGGCAGACGCGGTCGTGCCTTAAGCCAGGATCAAAATCCGTGGCGCCCTGAGTTCTTATCCCGAGGCGAATCAAAAGCTCCATCACCTTACAAAGAGTAACCCCGCGAAAAACAGGAATGGCCCAGTAATCTGAGGCCACGTCGTCACTAGTGAAGCAAACTTTCACCTTGAGCAGGTCGTATACCGCCTTCCAGTCAATCGTAATATTATTGTAGTCGAAGGGATTGCGGTGCTCAAGAAATTTCCGCAAATGAACCGTATTGAGCCGGCCCCTTCCAAACGCATCATGCAACCTGGCAAACTGCTCGTGAGTGATCGCCATTGGTGCAAAAAACTGTCAGGAGTGCCAAATTTATTATTCATAGTTCAACCTAGTTTGATATTATTTCGAACAACTCTCGGCACCACACAATGCGATGCCTCCTTTTGCTTATACTCTGTCATTTTAGATGAGGAATGTCAAAGTCCCGCTGAAGTTAAACTATTTCGGCACGTTTTATAATTTTTACCATCCCCTTGTTCGCATCTACTTCAATTAAGTCACCATCTTTAAGAACTTGAGTGGCGATCTTTGTGCCTATGACACTCGGAATATTGAGCTCACGCGAGATAATTACCGCATGAGAAATAATACCACCCTCATCAGTTACAATGGCTCCTGCCTTTTTACAAGCAAGGATCATTTCTGGACCTGTTGAGCCAGCTACCAGTACCTGACCGTCAGTCATGTTTGAAATTTCATTGGTAAAGTTGGTTTCAACGCTAAATTCTATCTTTTTGACAACACCGCGGTAAAAACCCTTGTTACCAATGTTTCCTTTGATTACTTGCGCATTTGAATCAATTTTTTGAAGCTGCCCAATAATTTTTATTGCGTCATTGCCTATAATATCCTTACCCTCTGAAAATCTGCCCCAGATCACGAAAGACCGATCTGGTGGCATGACTTTTTTTCCTAAAATAAACTGATGGAGTTCTTGATAAGAATAATTATTAAAATCACCAGTGAATGCAAAACGACGCTTAATTTCATCCGTAAAAATATCAATCACGCTTGGGTCATATAAAGTATTATTTATCACTCTTCTCTGTTGAAGCTTGAGATGGCCCATGGCTTCAAGGTTTTTTCGAATCGTGGCTAAATCATAACGAGTATCATTTTTCTCCAAGATTTCTGTCACTAAACCCGTATGGTGATATTCAGTAACAAAATAATCATCCCATAAAGAAACAACCAGCGTTTTCATTCCCATAAATTCTTCTGCAAGCTGTTCGTTTGATAGTGCACTCAGATCAAGTCCTCGAATGTATTGTACAGAACTCGCCCGCTGACCTGATAAGTTCTTTATTCTCTCTTCATATTCAGGATATCCGGAAAGATACAGAGCGAGACCATCTTTCCCAAGTCTTTCTTGCTCGTCCTTAGATATGAAGAGGCTTGAATTGAAGCCGCTATTATAAAATACAAAGTCGCGAGAGGAATAACCAGATTCAGCATACATTGAACAAAATAAATAATGAACGCCAAACTTCCATAAGAAATCATAGTGGTCGCTATTAATATTCAGGTATTTATTAAAACTTTGGTCCATTTAATTATTTAAATGCAAACGTATCCCCTTCTTCCATCTCAAGTAAGGTATAGCCTTGATTCTCAAGAAGCTCGGCACAAGCGAGACGGTCAGCCGGAGAAAGATGCTGATGCTCGTACAGAATCATAGCAGGAGAAAGCGTCGAAAACGGCACGAGTTTTATGATCTCATAATCATACCCTTCAGCATCAATATGCAAAAGATCAATTTTTGCCGGATGATACTTCTTCAATAAAGAATTCAGGGACATGACCCTTACTTCTTCAGTAACAAAATGCTTGTCCTCATTGGGAATTCTCTCCCAATGACTCATGACCACATCCTTTTTAAACGAACCGAGCTGGTCGTACCAATACGCCATATCAGGCTCAGTCTTGCGTGCAATACGATAAAAAGGCATTGTCCCGTCTTCCTTCCCGATAGCAACATTTTCAAAATGAAGACCATCAAACCCTTGATAAGTCTTCTTCAATTTCTCAAAAAGAAATGGCACCGGCTCGATTAAAACACCTTTCCATCCGTATTCTTTTATATATCCATGAATGGGATCGCCACTCTGTCCATCATTTGAGCCAACCTGAATAAAGAAAAAATCTGCACCATCAGATGCATTTTTCTTAACGTATGATCTGATAAAATTATCCATTGTTTTTCTTAACCCATCTAAGGATCTCGTCTGCTAAATTTTGCTCATCTCCAGTATATGAATGGTTTGCATCACCAAGAATCTTTGTTTCCACATGAGAACTGCTCTTTGCCGCCTTTTCAATTCGTGACATTGTTTCCTCAATCGAAACAACCAAAGCATCGTCTTTTCTCCCCATTATGGTAGACATCGGCTGAGTGATCCTAGCAAGCACTTCAAGCATGTCTGAAGGATCATAAAAGTTAAAAATCGCCGCTTTTGAAGCATTTCCAAAAAGACTGAGATAGGTATACGCTGAGAGAGGATATTCATCCCATACTTGGTGTGATATCAGTTCGTTTCCCTTTCCAGCTTTGGTCAAGAGAATCGCTTCTTCGTTGTCTTTCTCAAACCTTTTTTCATCTACTCGAACCAGACCAAGCATGTCAGCCGGCGACAAAAGCAAGACTGAATTGATTCTTGAATCTGCAGTCTCAGCTAAATAATATGAAACCTTTGCACAGCCCAAACTATGTCCCGATAACTGTATTTTAGAAAAGCCTTCTTTTGCCATCATATTGATAGCTGAACTAATATCTAAGATACAATCTTCAAAGTTTTCATACGCATTCCCCATCCGGGCATAACTTCTTTTTCCTTCCATGATTCGTGGCAAATCTTTAAAAGATTCGCAGCCGCGGTTGTTGAATGTAAAGAAAGCGATACCCTGATCTGTGAGGGTCTTGGCAAGATAATCGAGAAAAATATTCTCATAAAAATTCCCCGCCATGCCATGAACATGGACTACGACCGAACTTGTTTTTATTTCAGGTTCATACAAAAGACCAAAAAGCTCAAGGCCATCTGTAGTATATATTCTTCGAGATGAAATTTTCATAAATTAACAATAAAACCTTATGCCCGTTCAAGGAGTTCGACCTCATACCCGTCCGGATCAGTCACGAAAGCCATCTTCTTTTCGGTCTTAAATTTTTCCCTCCATCCATCCGGCCAGATAGTCATTCCCTTTTTTTCGAGCTCATCGCAGGTAGCAATTAAATCAGGAAATCCCAGTGCAGTATGGACCAAATCCTCAGGTACTTTAGGAATTACGCTTTTTGAATAGGTAAGCTCGAGAAGGTGCTCGTTGCCGGCTAGTTCCATGAACGCCAGCTCATTTCCTTGAGGAGACTTATCCGTCCTTTTGCCGCAAGTAAAACCAAGCTTTTCATAAAATGAAATGCTTCTTTCCAAATCGCCCACCCTCAGGCGCGTATGTAGAAATTTAACCATACAATTATTCTATCACCTTTTAAATTCTTGCGTAACAGATTAATGTAGACTAAGGTGGATTATTGTGCTATGGTAGTTTCAGATTTAACCTTACAGTTCCCGTTCTTACCAAAAGGAGAAATGAAACACCCCATTCTGAAACAACCACTCATCGAGCTTGACCTCCCAAAACAAACGCTGAGAAAATACGTCGAATATGTTTTTGACCAAAGAAGAAGACAGGGCCAGGAGTTAAAAACGCCAGCGAAAAGTGAGCTGAGCCTCGAAGTAGAATCAATCACGGCCAATGACCTAATAAAGGCAGTGAAGTACAATGACTTTAAAAGAGATCCTAGGAAAGCATTCCTGTCGCCGCGGAACATTTCAAGAAACTTCGAAAGGTTTGTTCTAATCCTCGTCCGTGCGGGCTTTACCAAGCTCGACTGGATCTATCTTCCCCAGTGCACGATAAGCGATGAGGTACTCAGAGGTAGCCCAAAAGCTTTCTGGCTCGACAAATCTGTTCTTTTTCTTTCGCTCATGAACAAAGATTTGGGCGCGCTTCAGAGAAGAATGGGAAAATACCCGAGTCGGATAAGCATTGGTGAACTTATTGAAGATGACTATCACTATCGGGGCGCGAGCTTTGTTAAGGCACAGGGAGAACTCGAGGGGCTGGGATTCACGCGACAAGACGGCTTATTCATGACCAGATCGGCAGAACCCCTTGGGTAACCGATAAAAGCATTCCTTCATATCCCGCAGACAACTGCGGGGTTTTTTATTATAAAAAAGCGCCCCATAAAGAGGCGCGTAAAGCTAAAGGAATG
>JARIHA010000124.1 GCA_029288475.1 Candidatus Tayloriibacteriota bacterium
AACCCTGAACATCTGAAAGCGACTCGTTACGCAGATTGATAATTCCCCTTTTTGTTGTTGTATCGTCACTCATCGCGTGCATTATATGACAAGCCCTCTGGGAAAGTTCAAACGTGCCGTCGTAATTCATCCACCCAGCGCCGCACATGACCGTACGGGCAATGAGAAAAGGGATCAACTTGCGCCACATAGCTCTCGGCAAGCAAGTGAAATAACTCTCATGCCCACCAAAAGTGGTACCATTCCAGTCATTATTGTTACAAAAAAGAGGGTTGCACTCGAGATTCAGAACTATGCGCTTTCCTGCTTCGTAATACAAGGCAAGTGAAAGGGGGTTTGAAGTTTCTGGCGTAGAGTGTTCTAAGTGAAAGTTGTCCAGGTAATTCAAACCGCCATTGCCAAGAACCCGAGGAAACCTTTTATCTAAATACCCCTCGTCAAGCTCCACTCCCATACCAAATTCAGTTTCAGCCCCACAAATACGCTTTACCCCGACCTCAGGAATTGAATCAAATACCGGCTCCTTTTTGATAAGCCGGCTCATCAGAACGTGTGTATCCATAATGGTGCTCAGTTTGGTTTCTATTTTGTTAAAGAATCACGGATTGTTTTCTGCCTAAAGCCTATCTTACTTAAGCTGGGCGGGTCAAGTACTTTATTACATTTTCTTTGTTATACTAACAATATAAAAGACAAGTTTTTATTAAATTTAACTATTCAAATACTAAAATGAAAGTGAAAAAAATCAGGCCGTTTCTATGGTTCGATGATAACGCTGAGGAAGCAATGAATTTCTACCTCTCGATCTTTAAGAACTCGAAGGGACTGAGCGACACCCCAGCAGCCGGCGAAAAACCAATGAGCGTCAGATTTGAACTGGAAGGACAGGAATTCATGGCTTTCAATGCGGGCCCGCATTTTAAATTTACTCCGGCAATTTCTTTCTTTGTAGACTGCAAGGACCAAGCAGAAGTGGATGAACTCTGGGAAAAACTTTCTGCCGGAGGAGAAAAAGGCCAGTGCGGATGGCTGACAGATAAGTTTGGTCTTTCTTGGCAGATCGTCCCTACCATTTTAGGCGACCTCCTTAACGATCCAGATCCAGTAAAAGCAAAAAACGCCATGGATGCCATGATGAAGATGACCAAACTAGATATTGCCAAGCTCAAGGAAGCGGCAGGAAAAAAATAATCAACCTATTCGTTGACTTTGCCTTTGGTTGAGAATACTATTCTATTTGTTGTACAAATCGGTGAACATTGAAACTCCAACTATGTCGACAAAATACTCACATAAGGGAACCGTAAAGCAAGGCCGACCTCAGTCAAAACGAGGTGGCCATAAAAACCACGACAAAAATACCGAAAAGTCAGGACCTAGGAAGTAACCTCTTCCAATTCGTAACTCGCCCGGCGCAACGCTACTTGCCGGGCGATTTTTTATTTTCTTAAATCTTCGTCAAAAACTCATTTACATTAGCAACTGTCTTGAGAGGCAGTGTTATGAAGAACGTAGTACCCACACCTTCTTTGGATTCGAAACGCATTGTTCCCCCATGAGCCTTTACGTACTGATAACACATATGTAGTCCAATACCACTTCCGGTACTGAGCTTTTTTCGGGCATTACTTGCACGGAAAAATTCTGAGAAAATCTTGTTCTGCTCTGAAAGAGGAATCCCCATACCATTATCTTCCACATTGATATGCAACGAAGAAGCATCGTTACGAATTCGTACCGTAATCTTTTTTTCCGGCCCGGAGGCGTATTGAATGGCATTCTCCAAGAGATTCTCGAGAACTATGCGCAAGCGCAACATGTCCACCTCTACCTGCCTATCCTGATCCAATTGTATTTCTGAAAAAATAGTAATGCCGTTCTGCTTTGCCCCAAGCTTATATTTTATAAGTATTTCTGTGAAGATGTTCTCCACTGCGCTTAGTTTTACCCATTCTCTTGAGATCGTAAGCTTACCAATATCGAGCAGACTAACATCCAATAAATTGACCGAATGCATTACGGTCGTGCTGATAGACTTCACCACTACTTCAAGCATCTTCTTATGTTCTTCTGTGACCACAGAACCATAATTTTCAAGAATAAACTCAATTGCCCATCCAGTTGAAGTGAGCCCGGTTCGCATTTCATGAGTAATGAGCGCAACGGTTTCATCACGGGTCTTTTTTGCCTCCTCTGCAAGTACTTTCCTCTGTTGTTCTAGAAAAGCAGATGAAAGAAGCATTCCTCCGAGTGCTGAAATAGTAAAGACAAAATAACCGCTTCCCTCCTCAAAGTGGGCAAAACTAAACGAAACAAGAATAAGCATGAGCACTATTCCCCCTAGTGCACCAAAAAAATAAAAGATGATTTTCTCTATTGTATCACTCATGCGTTAACAGCTACGCTTTGCTTCTTATGAGCAATAGCGAGAGAAGCCAAGATAATTACCGGTGCGGCAAATTGAAATACTGATCCGGTAACCAATGCCCCACCGAGCATTGCCACATTTGAAACAACACAACAAGCGACCACTCCCGAACCACTACCGATAGCCTTGATACGTAGCCAAGATTCTTTTGCGCCAATACCGAAGAACATGATAAATCCTCCTACTACAAGACCATTAACCACGATATCGTACCAAAGAGTAAAATTCATAAGACCTGCCTGTCGCTCAGGAGTCTGCATGAACCAGATAAAAAGACCGAGACCGACCGCAAGTGAAAGAATAAATACGATCCGTCGTATTCTTTGCGAAAACGAGCTGAATGGGAATTTCAACATATATGCAGCACCGATAAACACTGCAAGCGTAGCAACATAGCTATATGCCATATTCATAGTTTGAATCTGCACTCCCATAAAAAACATTGCCACTGCCTGATACGCAAGAAAGGCAAAAAGTGCGCCGATAAGTTCGTTCTTCTCGCGTCGATAGGTTCGCCATAAGAAAATTGCGCAAACCAAATAAAAAATTCCCGAAGCCAGCATGAGAATTGCGCTCAAATGAAAACCAAAAACCGCTGGCCCCGTATCCATTGCCATTCCCATATCCATCCCCGATCCCATACTATGCATAGGCATGTCTCCAGATTCCATAAAAAATAAATAAATTTAATATTAAAAAATAACCCCTCTTTCAAGTATATCCCAGATGGGTATGGAATCAAACGTAAAACAGTACTATACTGTCTAGTATAAAATCTATGAAAAATCTTATCTTTCTTGATACCGAAACCACTGGATTGGAAAAAGGACGAATTGTCCAAATTGCCTATAAAAATAGGGCTGATTCTGACATTATAGTCGAATACTATAAGCCACCGGTACCTATAGAATTTGAGGCAATGGGCACCCACCATATTACTGAAAAGCAGGTTGCCGATAAGCCACTTTTCCACACCACCCCAACCTACAAACTGCTCCCTGACCTGCTCAAAAATTCCATACTAGTAGCACATAATGCAAAATTTGACATCGGTATTTTAAAAAATGAGGGTATCGAAGCGGATAAATTTATCTGTACCTTTAAGGTTGCTTGCCGAATTTATGATTATCCAAGCTACAAACTCCAAACCCTCCGTTATCGCTGGGGCATAGAC
>JARIHA010000130.1 GCA_029288475.1 Candidatus Tayloriibacteriota bacterium
TCAGATGTGTATAAGAGACAGGCTTTCTCGCGTTCCTTATTAATTCGTTCAAACTCTTTCTTGCTCATCCATACTTCCCCTTCCACAATGATATCGACAGCTTGAGTGAGCCTCAAAGGTACGGACTCAATGGTTCTTACATTTTCGGTTACATCTTCCCCAACCTTGCCGTTTCCTCTGGTAGCGGCCGTCTTAAGATACCCCCTCTCGTAGGTAAGCACTATTTTTAACCCATCAATCTTAAGCTCTGCAACATAAGCAGGAGAATTATCTTTGTTCAATGCGGCTTTGAGAAACTTCTTAACGCGCACGTCAAAATCCCGAATGTCTTCTTCGGTAAAAGCATCATTAAAAGACCACTGCGGAACTTGATGAACGATCTTCTTGAATTCATCGAGGGGCTTCCCTGCCACCCGCTGACTAGGAGAATCAGGAGTGATGAGCTCAGGATATTCTTCCTCTATTTTTACCAATTCTTGTTTCAAAGAATCTAGCGCTTCCGCCGAGATTTCCTCTTTATCCAAGACATGATAATTGTACCGATGATGCTCGATCGTCTTCTTCAGCTTATCGAGCCGTTCGGTTATCTCTTTTGGAGCTTTCTTTGCCATACACTATTAATACCCTATCTCGAGCCCTCTTTCAACTCTGCGTGGATTTGATGCAGTACAGGTATTGTAACCGCGAGAATCGACGGTGGTGGTTATGAGCGAACTTACATTGTTCTTAGTGATTGAGACTATGGCGCAACTTCCCGTGGTATCAGCCGTATTTCCTCCGGCAATATGATTTAAATATATAGTAATGATCGTCACAGCAGAAGTAGGCGTAGTAGAAACACTGGTAGGAGGCATTATGTTCGGAACATATGCACAAACAGCTGGAGGCTGTGAGCCAATACCAGTATAAGCTATAGAATCAGATGAGGTAGCAAAGATACTTTGCCCGACCGTAGGACCACTGCTTGGACCCTTGAGGTCCCAATAGAGGGCACATTCCAAACCACTGTCTGCGGCAAAGATGGCAATTTGAGAATTGCTTGCCGCAGAGGAAAGAATGAGATCTTTAATAAGAATTCCATAAATACCCAAACCAATTGAAAGCAATAAGCTTGATACGAGCATTGCGTACAAAATAGTAAAACCTTTTTTATTGTTATGTTGAAAATTCATGATTAATGCCAATTAAACAGGTCTTCCGTAACTGAAAACGTTTTTACCCCTCCAACCAATGCAGACTGCCAACTCACCGTAACAGTAAGCAGTGCTTCATTGGTTCCTGCTTGTATCTGGATCTTCCTAGTGAAATAAGTCGGGACCCAATTTCCTCCACTGCCATATGCATAAATATGCGTACCTACAGCTCCGCCTGCAATATCATCGTTATAAGAAAGTGTGCCACAAACACCTCCAGGACAAGCCTCGATCACTGAAGAGGAATTGAGTAAATTTTGTGAATAATCAATGCGGCAATAATTTGTTGGACCAATACAACTATCGAGCCCTTGCAGTCCAATCCAATTTGGATGACCATTTATATTTACTCCGCTATTAAGACCGCCAATGGCAATATTGTCTCGAACATCTCGAATATACTCGACAGCATCCTGAGCAAGATAGTAGGCAACGATTTGATCACGGGCCAACTGAGAAGAACTCAGACTTCGCTGAGCAATCGTGAGCGGTCCTGCGACTGAGATCATGAGAATACTGATAGCAATAAACGTTTCGATCAAAGTAAAGCCGCCTTTTTTGGAGACCTTGCCTGACTTAGGTATATTCTTTTTCTTAAAAAGTTTAATAATCATATATTCTTTGAGTTACGGAAGTTTGGAGATGAAAGTCTGAGCGAACCTTTCCTGTTCCTGCATATCCAGTGACAGTAATAACCACGTGAGGCTGTCCATCCCCTCCTCCAGGAGAACTTCCTCCGGCAAATTGTCCGATCGCGGCTCCCACTACATAAAATCTCAGATCATTGATGTGTACTTGAGGGTCAGTGAGAATTTGCAAAGCTCCGCTTCCCGACTGCTGCCCTATTTCATATCCTCCTGTTGGATTGGTTACCAAGGAATAAGTTCTTCTCTGCACTGATGTTTGAGGAATATAGGAAAAAGAAGCTGTATTTGGTGGATTAGTACAAGAGGTCAATCCTCCTCCGCATTGATAGACCGTTCCTACACGAATATTACGGGCCATGTTTTCTAGTGCAAAGTTAAGATTATCAATTACTGATTTTAGCTGATGAGACTTTTGGTTGGCATTAATGATAGAAAGAAGCGCAGTAGCACTAACCACCATCACTACAATAAAAATAGAGATCGAGACCATTGCCTCAATGAGGGTAAAACCTTTCTTCGTTGTTTTATTCATCTCGATCATAAACATCTTTATTGTATTGGTCCGGGAGGAGGCGGAGGATTCACTATCTGATTTTGTGTGGTTCCCTGCACAGCATTTACAGACTGCTCGTTTACTGATATCTGCCCGGTTGAACTCACGTCGATTTCCTTTATTACTTGATTTGTCGTTATGGCAGCTTGAGCTCGCGGAGTCAAAAATATACTCATAGAATCGAGTCCGCTGATGACCGCCCCAGATTCAGTAGTTATTGATATCTTAGCATCAGGATTTGGACGCTTGAAAGACACGTCAATGCTAGAAATCTTATGAATCGGATCTCCTCCGTAATTAGTGCAATAAGTAGTTCCAAGTGCACAAATGTTTTGTATAATATCTTCCTGAGGTATAGTCTTAATTTCTACAATAACATCGTCAGCATCGTATCTGAGATTATCAGGATTTGTCGAACCGCTATCTGCAAAAAGTGTAAACTGATTTACATAAGGATAAATTTGTTTTGCGGGTACTGAATCATAGGTATCATAATGCATACCATAACCGTGAGTGAAAACATCGGCTGCAGTTTGGCTATAAGAAGAACTACTTGCCACATTGGCATATGACTGCACATCAACCCCATATACCTGAGCCTCGCGAAAGCTCAAAGCGAGATCATATGCGACATTATTGATAATGGTAGTTCCCCTAAACTGAGTGTTCTTCACTAGAAGCACCGCAGTCAACAAGGTAAAAATAGAAATAGAAACAAGTAATTCAAACAAGGTGAAACCGCGCTTTCCTAGAGATATTCTTTTTTTAATGGAAAAAAACATTTTGAATGGAGGTAATAAAATCAAAGACAGTCATGTGTACATAATACACTAAAAAAAGGGAAAAAATAATGAAGGGTGCAAATGGAATCTCACTTTTCATGCTATAAAATTTTCCTCGAAATGCCAGAAGAATGACACTGACCAACGCACCGATCCAAAAAGCAAAGATGATAGCCGTACCTCCATAGGTCGCACCAAGAAGCCACCCTACCCCGAGAGCAAGCTTGCCGTCACCGAGGCCGATCCATCTTCCTTTCGATACCGCCCACAAAATAAAAAATGGCAGGAAGAGAATCGGACCTGCCGCAAGCGACCATCCAAAGTCTGTACCAGAAAAAGACGCCAAAGATATACCGACAGAACCAAAATGTACAAAAAGACCAAGAAGAGAAAGACCGCAGAAAGTATAGACCAGACCGTCAGGAATGATCTTATGCTTTAGATCGTAGATAAGGATAACTGTCAGAATACTGAAAATAATCCAATAGAAGGCTACCGCCCAGAGATTTCCCATTTCCTTTAAAAAAACCAAAAGAAAAACCAAGCCGGTCAATGCTTCAATAAGCGGATATTGCGGAGAGATCTTGCTTTTACAAGATCGACATTTTCCCCTGAGAAAAAGATAACTGAAAACCGGTATAAGCTCGTACCACACAAGCTCGTTCCCACAAGAGAAACAGCCCGACCTTCCACCAAGTGTCATACCAGTGTTATAACGCAGGGCAACCACGTTGAGAAAACTGCCAATGATGGCACCAAAGATGAAGATAAAAATGCCAATCAAATACAACATTTGTGTTTAGCTAATTTTTTACGTCGTAACACTTATTATTAACCCCTGAAGTCGTGGTATCACAGCTATCTGACGCTCCATTGAAATCTGCAGACGCCCCTGTACAGATAGTAGTCACCGCAGCAGAATTAACATCCCCGCTAATACCTGACGCGCCCAATTCTGTTTTTGCACCTAAATGGTATCCGATACACTGACTAAGATCTGCCCCTGCAGCAGAACTAGCGAGTGCAGAATAGACATAATTTAAATTAGTTAAAGGATCTTTCGGTACGGAATTTACAGACATAAAAAAAGGCACTGAATAACTTCCATTGGTTGGGCAAACTGTACTAAGTGCTACAGGGAATACTCCCCCGCAATTTTCAGCATAGAGCTCGAGAGCAAGCTTTATCTGACTGATATCAGAAACACGTCTTCCGTCACGAGACTTTGCTTTTGCAGTACTAAAGTTTGGCAAAATAATCGCAGTAAGAATACCAATGATTGCGATCACAACAAGAAGTTCAATCAGAGTAAACCCTTTTTTGTTTTTAATAGATAAATTTTTCATAATATGTTTATTATACTGCATTACCTCAAAATATACATCCACAAAGTGCCTTATCTGCAAGACAAAAACCCGCCAAGGCGGGTTTTTGCGTACCGATACAAACCTAACTGATTACTGACACTTAACACCTCCCGCTGCTGTACCGTTATAAGAAGGAACTGCAGATGGCTTTCCAGAGAATCCATTGCTATCAACACAGAAAGTAGTATTGTCGCTTAAGATTACAAAAGAAACATAAGAACCGCCGCCTACTCCAACACTGCAAGTAATCGTGTTGCCTGCATTTAAAGCGGCCGCCTTAAGAAGAGGAGTGCTGGTAGCATCTCCGCACATACCAGTCAAACTGGCAATTACTCCAGCAGATGAAACAGTACCGCCAGTTGCACCACTTGCTGCTCCATAATTACCGTATACATTGTAATACTGTTCTGCTGTTGTTCGGAGTCCGCTCATTGTTTCCTTTGCACTTCCATCCTTACCCTTGCTTCGTGCTGATCCAAGGTTTGTGAGAACGATAGCTGACAAGATACCGATGATTGCGATCACGACCAGGAGCTCGATCAATGTAAACCCTTTTTTGTTTTTACTAGATAAATTTTTCATGGATAATTAATTCGTAAAAGATAACATACCTATTATACCTCATCAACAATAAAAAAACACGCAAAACAAAAACCCGCCTTGGCGGGTTTTTGCGTAGCAATATAAACCTAACTGATTACTGACACTTAACACCTCCTGCTGCTGTACCGTCTCGTGAAGGAGTTCCTGATGGCTTTCCAGAGAATCCATTGCTGTCAACACAGAAGATAGTTGCGTCGCTCAAAGTAACATCTGATTCATATGAAGAACCACTTATTCCAACGTTACAATTAAGAGTGTTACCAGCGTTAGAAGAAGCCGCTTTAAGAAGAGGAGTAGTAGTAGCGTCTCCACACATACCAGTCAAACCAGTTGGTGTACCTGCAGAAGTCATTGTACCTCCAGCGGCCAACGTAGCTGCTCCGTAAGAACCGTATACACTGTAATACTGTTCTGCTGTTGTTCGGAGTCCGCTCATTGTCTCCTTTACGCTTCCGTCCTTACCCTTGCTTCGTGCTGATCCAAGGTTTGTGAGAACGATAGCTGACAAGATACCGATGATTGCGATCACGACCAACAATTCAATAAGGGTAAAACCCTTTTTCGTATTCATTTTCATGAAAAATTTTTATAAATTAATCTAAATTTCTTATAATCAAAATTGTTATGATTGGTTTTTGGCTTTCTGTCTTTTACAGGGCAAAAGCCAATCACTCGACCTCTTTCCCCTTCTATGAATAAAATAGAAGGTTACATTTAAAACCAATGTCATAATTATACCCTATTCACTGCCGTCAACAATAGGTACTGTGGATATCC